>WLNW01000038.1 GCA_009699605.1 Actinomycetota bacterium
AAGGATGAGCATCTGGGTGGGCTCCCGGATCGAAGACTGCTCAGGATGACCGCCGGGACATCACCAGTCGCCCGGAGGACGGTGCTTTCCTGCGGCGCTCGTACCCGAGGCCGCAGGACCGCACAACGGCATCAGGAGCCGAGCGAGTTGCCGACTGCCGTGAACTTGCTAGAGGCGCTCTTGCCGAGGGTCGTCACGGCGGCGATACACACCACAGCGATGAGGGCGACGAGCAGCGCATACTCCACGAGCGACGCGCCACGGTCATCCTTGACGTGAGCGGCGACCCAAGCGGTGAAGAAACGAATCGGGGTGATCATGACGCTTTGACTCCCAGCGTTTTATCGGGGGCCATCGTGGCCACCGAACTGTTCTTTGTTTCGGCAGTCGAACCCCACAACCAAATAGGCCGATCGGATCGTTGGTGCCCGGGAGACTTCAGTCGAGGTGAACTATGCCCATGCGCACTGCCAGAAGCACGGCCTGTGTGCGGTCCCGGGCATCGAGCTTCTGGTAGATCGAAGCCAAATGGTTCTTCACGGTCTTCTGGCTGATGTACAAATTCGCCGCGACCTCGGGAGTCGAACAGCCATCGGCGATCAACTGGAGCACTTCTTCTTCACGCTTGGTGACAACGCGCTCTTCCTCGGCGGCCGCGGCCTTGTCCCACTTGCGCACCTCGTTCAGCATCGACGCGGCGAGCAGGGGTGACAGTGCGGTCTCGCCACTCGCAGCCAGGCGTACCGTGGAGGCGATCTCCTCGGTCGAGCAGTCCTTCACGAGGTAGCCGCTTGCGCCGGCACGGATCGCCGACGCGAGCACCTCTTGATCGGCGTGCATCGTGAGCATCACGACCTGTGTGCCGGGCAGATCGAGGCGCACCTGACGGCATGCTTCGACGCCGTCCATCTCGGGCATTGTGACATCCATCAGGATGACGTCGGGTCGCAGGCGCTGAGCCATCGAAACCGCTTCTGCGCCATCGCTGGCCTCGCCAACCACGTCGAAGCCCTGCTCTCGCATCGACCTTCCGAGACCTTCGCGCAGCATGCGATGGTCGTCAGCGAGCATCAACCGGATAGTCATGATCAAACCTCTGCCACATCAGATGGAGGGGCGGCGACTTTGGCTCGCAACCCACTGATCCATCGGCCCTATGGCCATGGTTCATGAGGGAAACCACACGTCTATCTGGGCAATTCGGCCCGTGCCGTCGCGCTCAGGGCCCGTGGGCCCCGTCGAAGCACTTCGCAACTGTCGGCCGGCAGTACACGACGTAGCTGACAACCTCGGCCCCACCGTCAGCGTCGCCGGTCGCAGCCGCAGCCTCGCGCGCATGCGACGCCGAATCGAAAGCCAGGCCCCAGGCATTCGAGCTCGCCAGCAAAGGCACGAGTTGTTCGTCGGCCCGCCACAGCAGGACGTCGGCACCGAGGCGATCCAACACCTCGTCCCAGCCGGTGACGCCGTCGGCGAGCTTCACGTAGTCGGCGATCAGGCCCCGATCGTGCAGGTCGTAGCGATCGTCTATGAACACCGGCACCTGGCCGCCGTAGCGCAGCTCGAGGTAGTTCCCCGCGAAGTCCTGCTCGACCACGCGGACCGAGCCGTCGAGCAGCTGGTGGCTGTCAAGGAAGTCGACGCTCGACACGGGGTATGCATCGAAGCGGAAGTCCCCCGACACCGCAGTGGAGATCACCAGTACGGGAAGCAGCGCCGCGAGCGACGCAGAAGCCAGGCGCGTGCCCCTCGAGCGGATGTCGGTGATCGAACCGAGGTCACCGAAGCCCCGAGCGAGGATCGGAACGAGCACCACACTCGCAACGGCGACGTTGCGCGCCGCGATCGACGCCGCGACGAAGAAAACCGCGAGCGGCAGCGCACTGCGATAACTCGGGCGTCGGACGAGGGCCACGATGCACAGCGCGACGAGCAGCAAGAAGCAACGGGCCCAGTTCATCGAGAAGTCGGTCGGCTTCCACTCCTGGATGTGCGACAGGGCCTCTTGGCGACGCAACAAGCTCACCGGGAACGTGAGCAGCACCGGGCCGACGGGGCTCACGATGCCGCCCAGCACGCAGCCGGCAGCGAGGTCGCGCAGGGCACGCAGTTCACGCCCCACCGGGTGGCCGTCGAGACGCGCACCGATGGCGATCGTGAGCAGCGCCACGAAGCCCAACGGGAACGAGCCGTGCGTGTTGACCCACAGCCATCCGATAGGCGCGAGCCACACCGTGCGCATCCCACCGTCGGCGGCGAGCAACGCGAGCGCGAGGAACAGCAGACCGAACATCAGCGGACGCTCGTTCCACAACGAGCCACCGATCGCGAGCGCAAAGCCGACCGCGACGACGCGCGGCACCAGGGTGCGCGCCGGGGCGCTGAGGCGCCACAGGCACGCCGTGAGCGCCATGCAGGTCGCGGCGACGAGCAGCCGGATACCCGCTACCCCGCCGACGCGCTCCGCCCCGTGGTACGCGCTCGATGCGAGCCAGCTCTGCACAACCCACGTACGGCTACCCGAGGTCCACAGGTACGGATCCGACGCGCCCAGCCACATGCGCGTGAAGTTGCCGCGGGCGATCCAACGCCCGGTCGCGAGATGCGTGAGGAAGCTGTTGTCGTGCAGCTCGGTCGCGCCGATGAAGCCGGCGACGAGCATGAGCACCAGCGCGCACACGGTGCCGAGCGAGCCACGTCCTTCGGCCGCGGGCGTGCCGTTATCACGCGCGCGAGGGTCGGTCGCCGGATCCGCGTGGACACGGCAGAGCTGCACTACCGCTCGGGTGAGCGTCATCAGACGAGCTCAGAAGTTGTTCTTGATGTTGATCATGGCCGGTCCGATGACCACCACGAACAACGCGGGGAACACGCAGAAGACCATCGGGATGAGCATCTTCACCGGGGCCTTCTGTGCCTTCTCCTGGGCGAGCTGACGGCGGTGGATGCGCATCTCGTCGGCCTGGGCACGCATGACGCGGCCGATCGAGATGCCGAACGTGTCCGCCTGGAGGATTGCGAGGACGAACGAACGGACCTCGGGGATGTCGATGCGGGCCTCGAGCGAGCGCATCGCCTCGGCGCGGCTCGCTCCGGCGCGGGTCTCGCCGAGCATTCGGGCGAACTCGTCGGTCAGCGGCCCGGGCACCGTGGAGATCGTGCGATCGAGGGCCTGTTCGAACCCGAGACCGGCTTCGACCGAAATGGTGAGCAGGTCAAGGACGTCGGGGAGTTGTCGGAGGACGCGTGACTGTCGATCGTGCACCTTGCGGTTCAGGCTGGCAGCGGGGCCCGCGCCCAGAGCGAACACCAACATGAACGTCACGGCCCACTGACTCTTGCCGGTCATGCCCAGCGGGTTGAGTCCGAGCATGAGCCACAGGATGAACGGGATCGCAACGACGGTGCCGACGCGCACGGCGAGGAAGCGGTCGACCGATTCCGGGGTGCCTTCGCCAGCGAGGGTGAACTTGTGGCGGACGTTGTCGACGTAGCCGATCGGCGTGTACTTGCGCCCGAGGCGCGTCATCGCACCGAGCAACGGGGTGATCACGCGGTCGCGTAACGGATCGAACAGTTCCCGGTCGCGCATGTCGTTCACCGTCTCGTAGCCCTCGAGATGGCGGAGCGACTCGCGGATTGCCTTGCGCTCGTCGATCTGCGCGAGCACGGCATATGCCGCTATTCCGATGCCGGCGCCGACACCCACGATGGCAATAGTTGGATCCATTCCTCAGTCCTCAGATGTCGATGTTGATGATCTTCTTCATCCACGCGAAGCCGAGCAACGCGGAGACACAGGCCACAGCGAACATGATCTGTCCGAGCGTGTCGTCGAACAGCACACGCATGTATTCCGGATTGAGCACGAAGAGCACGGCGCCGAGGCCGACCGGCAGGATGCCGAGCACGATTGCCGAGATCTTTCCTTCGGCGGTGAGCGCCGCCACCTCGCCGCGCAGGCGCTGGCGTGCGGTCATCGTCTCGGCCACGGTGATGAGCAACTCGGCGAGGTTGCCGCCAACCTCGCGCTGGATGCGTACGGCTATGACCGCCCACTGGAAGTCCGCGCTGCCCATGCGTTCCGCCGAGGCATCCATGGCCTCCTCAAGCGGACGGCCGAGCTGTGCTTCGGTGATGATGCGTCGCAGCTCGGCACCCATCGGCTCCTCGACCTCGCGCGAGGTCGCTTCCACGCCCTGCATGAAGGAGTAGCCCGCCCTGAGCGTGCCCGCGAGAAGCGTCAGCGTGTCGGGCAGTTGCATCATGAAGCGCTTGCGCCGACGTTTGGCGAGGAAGTTGAGCACCGCCGGCGGCGCGAGCGCACCGATGACCCCGAGCACGAGCCCGCCGAGAAGCGAACGTTGGAACAACAGGCCGACCACGGTGGATGCCAGAACTACGCCCACGTAGAACATGAGCGCTTCCGCGGCGCGCAATGGCAGATTGGCCTGCTCGAGCAACTTCTCCGCTTTGTCGAGCACGCCCTGGCGCTCGGCGATGTTGCTCATGATTTTGACGGCTCGCTGGAACAGCGCGCTCTTCGCGAGTGTGTTGCCTTTGATGGCGTCGGGGTCGACCTCCGCATACGGCTGAAGGAGCGACTGGAGGCGGTCCTCCTGCTTCACGAAGAGGCTTCCTAGCGCGAACGCACCGAGCGCCGCGGCGCCGGCACCGAGGATCATTGCGATCGCAATGCCCTGGCCCCCCTGGAAGAACGCCAGACCACTCGTGTCGGACTTGACCGTGTTGGCGAGCGATGAGCCCACCGTGATGGTGTTTGGGACGAATCCCACCGTGATGGGGCCGCGTCCGACATCGAGTACGACGTTGCCGCCCGATCCGGTCTGGTCGGTTTGGAACGTGACCGCGTACAGCCCGCGTTGCTGGTCCGCGATGGCTTTGGCCACCGTCGCGAACTGGGCGGGATCGCCCGTGCTGACGAAGAGCCCGCCGGTGTCGTTCGAGAGCTGCTGGTACGGGCCAGCCTTCGCTGACGCGAAGTCGTCACTGAGCAGCGTCACGACGTTGACCGAGACCCGCTTGTCGATGGCCTCGGCGCGAGCCACCGTGCCGGCGGTCTTCACGCCACCATCAGGGCTGGCCGCGAGAACGGTGACCGAACGCAGCGGCGCGGTGCCCTGATCATCGAGGAGTTGCACGCCGATGATCACCGCGTCGAACAACGGTGAGCCGCCGCTCGGTGCGAGCCGATTGATTGCATCGGTCAGCGTTGTCCGGTCGGTGGTCAGCGGCACGACGCGCTGGGCAACACCGCTCGCGCTGACGATGGCCAAGTGCTCCCCCGGCTTCATGCCGGCGACGAAGTCGAGCGCCGCGGCCTTGATCTGGGGAAAGCGCGTTGCACTCGTCGACGAGCTGTCGACCACGAGCACGTTGTCGGTTTCGTACGTCGGACCCGCGGGCTTCACGCCTTGAAAGTCCGCCGCCTTACCGTTGACCGTGATCGTGGCCGATGTCGGCGCGGTCGAGGTGCGGACGACCAAGGCCTGCGCAGTGGCGCCGGACATGTCGACCGCAACGACGCGCTCACCGGCGGGGTCCGCCGACTGAGCGAGGGCGGGCACGACACCGAACAGGATCGTGATGCCCGCGAGAAGTAAGCCGACGCTGACGCACCGACACACGCGCGCCGCGCCGCGGCCGCGTGCGATGGAACCTCGTCGGGCCATGTGCATCACCGACCCGACAAGCCAGGGCGGGGCAGGGCGCCAACGGGATTCGGGTTGAATACCTCGGGGCCGAGGCGGATGCCTTGGTCGGCGAGCTTCTCGACGAACTTTGGACGCACGCCAGCAGCGCGCAACTGGCCGCGGTACTTGCCGTTCTCGTCCACGCCAGCGGCGAAGTCGAAGAGGAAGACATCCTGGAGCGTGATGATCTCACCCTCCATGCCTTGCACCTCGGTGATGTGGGTGATGCGACGGCTACCGTCACGAAGCCGGGAGACCTGCACGATGAGGTCGACCGCGGAGGCCATCTGTTCACGAATGGCCCGGACCGGAAGATCGAAACCAGCCATCAGAACGAGGGTCTCGAGACGAGCAAGGGTGTCGCGAGGCGTGTTGGCGTGGACCGTGGTCAGCGAACCGTCATGACCGGTGTTCATGGCCTGCAACATGTCGAGCGCTTCGCCCGAGCGGCACTCGCCGACCACGATGCGATCGGGGCGCATGCGCAACGAGTTCTTGACGAGGTCGCGAATGGTGACCTCGCCGCGACCTTCGATGTTCGGCGGGCGCGTCTCGAGCGCGAGCACGTGATCTTGGTGGAGCTGGAGCTCCTTGGCATCTTCCACCGTGACGATGCGTTCGTCGGAGGGGATGAACGACGACAACACGTTGAGCATGGTCGTCTTGCCCGTACCGGTACCACCCGACACGATCACGTTGAGCTTGCCGACGATGCATGCCTGCAAGAAGCGGGCGGCGTGGGCGTTCAGCGTGCCGAAGCGGATCAGGTCATCGATCTGCAGCGGGTTGGTGGAGAACTTGCGGATCGTGAGGAAGGGTCCACCGATCGCGAGCGGCGAAATCACCGCGTTCACACGCGAACCGTCCGGCAGGCGGGCGTCGCACAACGGTGTCGACTCGTCGATGCGGCGGCCGACCTGACCGACGATCTTGTCAATGATGCGCCGTAGGTGCTGTGCGTCGACGAAGGTGGTCGAATCCTTGACCAACTTGCCCTTGCGTTCGACGTACACGCTGTCGGGCCCGTTGCACATGATCTCCGAGATGTCCTCGTCCTTCAACAGCTTGTCGATCGGGCCGTAGCCCAAGATGTCGTCGGATACGTCCTGGATGACCTGCGCTTTGTCGGCCGCCGAAAGCGGTGCCTTCTCAAGCGCGAGCGCGGCGTGTAATTGCTCGTGCACCCGCTTGCGCAGCTCCTCGGGGGCGAGACGATTGTCGTAGAGGATCGGGCCCAGTTCGTCGATGAGACGCTGGTGGATCTTCAGCCGCATCTCGGCGAGTACAGGGTCGCGGTGGGTGGTGACGTTGCCGCCCGACGGCGCTTGCTGGACCTCGTGCAATCGTCTGTATATCGACATCTCTGCTCCTCGATCCACCGGCGTCGAGCCGGTCGATCGTGATCTTCGCTAGTTCTTGGCGAAACGGTCGGTGGCCGTCGGGTCAGCGGCGGCGGCGGCGCTTCCCTGCTTCGACTGGCAGGAACAGGTCCGCCAGTGCCTCGAATGCTTTGGTGACCGTCGAACGCGGCGAGGCGAGCACGACGGGTACGCCTTTGTTGACCGCTTGCGGTACCACAACATCGCTCGGGATCAGCGCGTCGGCGTTCACCTGAAGGGTGCGTTCGACCTCGCTCACGTCGAGCCTGGCCTTGGAGTTCGCGCGGTTCAGCACCAGCCGCAGCTTCTCCTTTGGCGTGTTGAGCAGCCGCAGCGTCTGCAGGCCGATCTTGAGGTTCTTGATGTTCGGAACGTCCATGCCGGCCACGAGCAACACGTTGTCGCTCACTTCGATGAGGCCGAGCACCACGTCGTTGAAGTACGCCGGCGTGTCGACCACCACGTGCGAGCAGAAGCGCCGCAGGACCTCGATGATCTTGACCATCTCGGCCGCGCCGATCTGATCGGCGAACGCCGGTTCGAGCGGTGCGGCGAGCACGTACAGGCCCGACGCCGGGTGCAACGTCAGCAGGCTCTGCAACAGCGAAGTGTCCAGTCGGTCGATCGACGCGACCGCGTCCACGATCGTGTGCTGAGGCGCGAGCTTCAACATGACGGAGACATCACCAAACTGCAGATCGGCATCGACCAGGCAGACGGGCCGATCGCTGCGCATCGCAAGGAGCACCGCGAGGTTTGCGGCGATCACGGACTTCCCGGCTCCACCCTTCGTCGAAAAGGCGGTGATGACCTTGCCGATCTCGCCCGGATCGGAATCGTCGGGTTTGGTCTGGCCGGGGAACTGCGCCGCGGGCGATGACTTGAGCGTGTTCGCTATGCGCTCGACCGCTTCGAAAATCTGCTCGGCGGTGACCGGCAGCGTAAGCACGTCCTTCACGCCGGCACGAAGTGCCGACCGGAGCAATGCGGTCGACAGTTCCGGCGCGATCAGGATCGCCCCGACCTCGTTGCGCTGTTGGATCAAGCGGTCGACGCTGGCCAGGTCGCCGTCATGGATGCACGATGGACCGAGGATCGCCACGACCGGTGTGCCGTTCAGCCGCGGCGCGAGTTCCTCGATCGAGGAGAACACGCTGACGCCTTGGCCGATCAGGCCGGCCAAGCAGTCACGAAGGTTGGGATCGCGCTCGATGAGAGCGACCGCGACGCGGAGTGCCGGAGGCGCGGCGGGAGCGGCTAGTGACGGTCCCCGTGGGGGCTCGGTCGCAGTACTGGACTGCCCATGAGCCTCCGCTCGGTACCAGTCTGGTTCCTCGGCGAAGAAGGACGACATGTCAGTTGGTCCTTGTGGTGATGGGGGCAGCCGTGACGCCGGATGCGACGCTCGCATAGCCCAGCGGGCCGTAGGGCGTGAGCTTGGAGGGGTCCTCACCGGGCAACTTGGCGCCGTTCTTGATCGCCTCCGGGGTAAGAGCCGGGACCGGCTTGAGGATCCAGTTGTCCTTGATGAGGGTGAGGTACAGGCTCGTCGGGTCAATCGAGGCGAGGAGCTGTGCGGAGTCCGCCGGCACCTCGAACACGATCGAGCCACCGATGGTGGCAAGCGTCGCGGAAGACGCAGTGCTGGCCACCACAACCTCACCGGCGTTGGGCGCAACGGAGGAGCCGATGCTGAGGATCCTGACCTGTTGGTACAGGTAGCGGGCCCCGACGATGTAGGGCGACAGCTCCGGGTCGACGGCCGACGCACCGGCCGGCTTGGGCGCCGCAGCGGGGGTCGGAGCGGAACTCGAAGCGGCCACCTCGATCGGCTTCGGCGTCACCATAATGTTGACCGTGTCACCGGGCTGCAGCAGCCCACCGACGGCGCGCACGCCCTCGATCGGCATCGCGATGGCCACCATGCCATCCCGCAGGCGCTGCTTGAGGCCGGTGGCCTCGAGCGCCGAGTTGACGAACATGCCATCGACGAGCACCTGGTTGGCGGCCAACTTCGTGGCCGCCACCTTGCCCTCGAGGGACTTGAGATCGGTGACGAACGTCGCCGGCCGGTACTTCACGGGCATCGTCTGCTTCTTGATGCCAGCCGAGTTGGCGGCGGTGAACGCCTCGCCGCGGGCGATGTCGCGGGTGATCACGTACACCTCGACGGGGTTCGGGTTCGCCTTCTGCTCCTGATCATTTATGTAGTTCCGGAGCACGAAAGCCGCGAGAGCGCCCATGGCGATCGCCGTGATCAGCACCATCGTTCTGCGTGAACTCACCGCGACCTCATTCTGGGTGAAAACGGACCTGAACTCATTTCGGATCCATACGGCCCAAGTTGAGGACTCGCCCGACGTTTCGGCCGGCCGCACATCCCGGGCTACAGCTCAACGTCGGCATCGCGAGCGGGGTCGTTGAGCAGAAATTGCGTAACGATCAGCGCGCTGCTGCAGGCGCCGCGGCGCGATGCGCTCGAACCGGCCCGATGCAGCGGAAAAACGAACGAGAGCCGCCCCGGAGGACGGCTCTCGTCACGAAATGATGGGATCGCACGGCAGGGCCGGCGACGGGTTTGATCAGGCTTCGGCGTCAGCCTCGGTCGCTTCGACCGCTTCGACTGCTTCGACTGCTTCGACCGCTTCGACCGCTTCGGCAACTGGTGCCTCGGCGCCCTCGGCCCCTTCGGCCCCTTCGGAGCCATCGCCGTACTCGGCGAAGTATTCCTCCCAGGCCTGCTGGCCTTCGGACGGCGTACCGATGTAGTTGCCCTCGGTGTCATAGGCGTGCTCGCCGAAGTGCTCCTGGTACTCGGCGGCCACGATGCCGCCTTCGGCCGCCTGCTTGATCGACAGGCTGATCCGGCGACGCTGCAGGTCGAGATCGATGATCTTGACCCAGAGTTCTTCGCCCGGCGTGACGACCTGCTCGGGCAGGTCGACGTGGTGCGCCGACATCTCGGAGATGTGCACCAGACCTTCGATGCCGTCGCCCACCTGCACGAACGCGCCGAACGGCACGAGCTTGGTGACCCGGCCGTAGACGAGCTCGCCGACACGGTGGTTGGAGGCGAAGGCCTGCCACGGATCCTGTTGGGTGGCCTTCAGCGACAGGCTGATGCGCTCGCGCTCGAGGTCGACCTCGAGCACCTGCACGGTGACCTCGTCGCCCACGGCCACCACGGAACCCGGGTGGTCGACGTGCTTCCAGGACAGTTCGGACACGTGGATGAGACCGTCCATGCCGCCGAGATCGACGAACGCACCGAAGTTGACGACCGACGACACGACACCCTTGCGGACCTCGCCCGGCTTGAGGTCGTCGAGGAACTGCTCGCGCTGGTCCTTCTGGGTCTCTTCCAGGTAGGCCCGGCGAGACAGCACGACATTGTTGCGGTTCCGGTCGAGCTCGATGATCTTGGCCTCGAGCACGCGACCGACGAACGGCTGCAGGTCGCGCACGCGGCGCAGTTCGACGAGCGACGCAGGAAGAAAGCCGCGCAGCCCGATGTCGACGATGAGGCCGCCCTTGACGACCTCGATGACCAGCCCGGACACCACGCCCTCGCGCGCCTTGATCTCTTCGATCTTGCCCCAGGCACGCTCGTACTGCGCACGCTTCTTGGACAGGACGAGGCGACCCTCTTTGTCCTCCTTCTGGAGGACGAGTGCTTCGACACGCTCACCGAGGCTGACCACCTCGTGGGGGTCGACGTCGTTGCGGATGGAGAGCTCGCGGGCGGGGATCACGCCTTCGGACTTGTAGCCGATGTCGAGCAGGACTTCGTCCTGATCGATCTTGACGACGGTTCCTAGGACGATCTGGCCGTCTTCGACCATGACCATGGTCGCGGCGTAGGCATCATCGAGGGCGTCGTCGGCGAGATCGTTCTCCGTGACGACGCGCGGCGTGTACACGCCGTTCTCGTCGAAGGTCCCCATGGCGCTGGGGTCGAAGGAGAGCGTGGTAGTGGTGTCGGACAAGGGAATGGCCTTCTTGGAGCAGGAGATGCTTCGGATCAGGGGGAACGCGTCCGGTCGCTGGGGCCAGCACGCGCCGAGGGGGCAAAACGCCCTATCGGGCCACCAGCCTATCGGACCGGGCGGCGGGCGACGAGAAGGAACTCCTCATGCTCAAGATCCGGTGCGGCGCGACCGTACTCGCCCGGTCGGACCGACCACACCGCCTCCACCATCAACCCGGCCGCTCTGGCGAGTAGGCGCAGCTCGCGAGGCGTGAAGCAGCTGGTCCACAGGTCGACCTCGGTGGCACGGCCGGCCTCGTCGCGGATCTGGGTGCGTTCGTGGTTCACGCCCGCGTCGGCGTCGAAGCTGGCGACCCCGGCATCCGAATCGGCGTCGGCCCCGAGGTGACTCACCTGGAAATACGAGGAGAATGCGCTCACCGCGATCGGGCCGCCCGGAACGAGCGCTCGGGCCATCGCTCCCAGGATCACCCCGTCGGGGTCGTCGTCGAGCGGCGCACCGGGCAGGCCGGCCAAACCGAACGCGCCTTGGCAGAGCGAGATCGCCGCGTCGAACTCACCGTCGTACGTCAGCAGCCGCGCATCGGCGCGTTCGAACGTGGCGCCCGGTGGCGCGCCTGCTACAGCCAGTTCGATGAACCGCTCGGAGATGTCGACGCCGTGCACCTGCACCCCGCGGCGGGCAAGTGCGTGTGCGTGGCGCCCGGGGCCACAGCCGACGTCGAGCACCCGCATGCCGGGGCCCAGGCCGAGCGCGTCGAGCAGGAAGTCGACCTCCTGCTCGGTGCCGTAGGTGAACGAATAGCGAAGGTAGGCCGCGCCGAGGTAATCGGCCAGTGGTTCGAACCAGTGAGTGTGCTCGGGCGTGTCACGCATCGGCCGGCGCTCAGCCCTTCGCTGCGGCCCAGGTGGCACCGAGAGAGACGTTGACTTCGAGCGGCACACGCATCTCGTAGGCGCCGCGCATCGTCGACACGGTGAGCTCGACGATGTCATCACGCTCGTCGGGGGCGACTTCGAGAACGATCTCGTCGTGGACCTGAAGGACCACCCGACTCACCGCGCCACGGGTCTCGAGCGCGTGGTCGAGGCGCACCAAGGCCACCTTGAAGATATCGGCCGCCAAGCCCTGGATGCCCGCATTCATTGCTTGGCGCTCGCCAGCCTGGCGAATGCGGAAATTGCCCGAAGAGAGCTCGGGGATCTGTCGGCGGCGCCCGAACAGTGTCTCGGTGTAGCCGCGCGATCGCGCCTCGGCCACGATGCGCTCCATGTAGTCCTTCACCGCGGGAAAGGCGATGAAGTACGCGTCGAGGATCTCGGAGGCTTCGGCAGTGGGGATGCCGAGGCGCTGACCGAGGCCGTACGCCTCCATGCCGTAGGCAAGGCCGTAGCTCACCATCTTGGCCTTGGCCCGTTGCTCAGCGCGCACCTCGTCAGGCGCGATGTGAAACACGCGCGAGGCGGTTGCGTTGTGGATGTCCTCACCGGCCGTGAACGCCGCCACGAGCCCGGGATCCTCGGCGAGGTGCGCTATGCAGCGCAACTCGATCTGGTTGTAGTCGGCGACGAGCAACTCGAAGCCAGCCGCGGGAACGAACGCCTTGCGGAACGTGCGACCGATCTCGCTGCGCACCGGGATGTTGTGCAGGTTCGGCTGGTCACTCGACAAACGGCCGGTACGGGCGACGGTCTGGTTGAACGTCGCGTGGATGCGCTGATCGGGCCCGACGAACGCCAAGAGCCCCTCGCCGTAGGTCGAACGGAGCTTCTCGACCTCGCGGTAGTCGAGGAGGTGCTCGACGACCGGATGCAAGCCTCGCAGCTTCTCGAGAGCCTGAGCGTCGGTGGAGTATCCGGTCTTCGTCTTCTTCTGCGGTGGCAAGCCCAGCTTCTCGAAGAGGATCTCGCCGAGCTGCTTGGTGGAGTTGACGTTGAACTCAAAGCCCGCGTCTTCGATCACGAGGGCCCGCAAACGATCGCATTCGCCGACGAGGTGATCGCGCAGCGCCCTCAGCTCGACCACATCGACACCCACGCCGACGATCTCCATCTTGGCGAGTACTCGGACGAGCGGCACCTCGATCTCGTCATTGAGCGCACGCAGCACCTGTGCGTCGAGCGCGGCCTCGAGCGGCCCGACCAGGCGGCCCACGGCGAGCGCACGTCGACCGGCTTCCTGCGACGCGGGCACCGACACGCTGTCGAAATCGAGCTGACCCGCGGGCGCGCCCGTGCCAGTGAGGAGCTCGGCGTTGACATAGCGCGCCACGAGCTCGCCGAGGTCGTACCGGGCGTCGGCCGGGTCGAGTAGATACGCGGCGATCGCGGTGTCGAGAGCGAGCGAACGGACGTCGATGCCGAAGCGGCGGTACAACGCGACCATGAGCGCCTTGGCATCGTGCAACACGACCGGGCGGCCGATCGGACCGAGCAGCGCGGCCAGCGCACCGTGCGTGTCAGGGTCGGCGAAGTGCTCGGACGGCACGAACACGACATCGGCCGCGGCGATGTTACGGACGAAGGCGACGCCGTCGGTGCCCGCGGCGTCGAAGGTTCCCATGGCGAGAATGCCCGGCTGCCCCGCCAGCAAACGGAGCTCGTCGGCCGACTCGGCCGGAGTAGCACACGCGTGCACCTCGGCCTCGAGCACCTCAGCGGTGGACGTGGGCGTCGCGTCTGCCTCGGCGCCGTTGACAGCACCCAACGCCTCGCGCAGCCGGTCGAACAGCGCGCGGAACTCGAAGAAGTCGAACAGCCGCTTGACCTCGGCCATATCGGGTTCACCCATGCGCAGATCAGACGGTGCATATTCGAGCGGCACGTCGCGCACGAGCTCCATAATGGAGAGGTTGCGACGCACCCGCTCCTCGGCCTCGGCAAGGTTCTCGCGCAGCTTCGGCGTCTGCGCCGCCACGTTCTGATAGATGCCGTCGATGCCGCCGTACGTGTTGACGAGCTTGGCTGCGGTCTTCTCGCCCACGCCGTTCGCGCCGGCGAGGTTGTCGCTCGGATCGCCGCGCAGCGCGGCATAGGCGACGTAGTCGCGGGGGATGACGCCGGTGCGTTCCTTGATGCCGGCCTCGTCGTAGAGCGCGTAGTCGCTCACGCCGCGCTTGTTGTACAAGACCTTGATGAACGGGTCTTCGACGAGCTGATAGCTGTCACGATCGCCCGTGACGATGATGGTCTCGAAACTCTGGTCGCGGGCCTGGGTGGCCAGCGTGGCGATGAGGTCGTCGGCTTCGATACCGGCCTTGTCGATGGTGGGAATAGCCAACGCCTCGACCACCTGGCGGACGAGACCCATCTGCTGGCGCAAGATGTCGGGCGCGGCGACGCGGTTGGCCTTGTACTCCGCGACCGCCTCGTGACGGAAGGTCGGCTCAGGGCGATCGAACAACACCGCCACGTGATCGGGCTGATGATCACGGAGCAGGTTGATCAGCATCGACGTGAAGCCGAACACCGCGTTGGTGACCTGCCCCGACGCCGTTGCCATGTCAGTCGGCAACGCGAAGAACGCGCGGTAGGTCAACGAGTTGCCGTCGATGAGCATCAGCTTCGCCACGGCGTGCACCCTATCGCTGGGTCAGATACACCCCCGGACGCATCCTCGGCATCGCTGGGTCGGATACGCCCCCGGACGCATCCTCGGCATCGCTGGGTCGGATACGCCCCCGGAACTGGACTACCCGGCGGCCAAGATCTCCTCGGCGACAGCACGCATCGTCGAGCGCGAGCTCATGGCCCGCTGCTGGATCGACGCGAACGCGTCGCCCTCGGACACGCCCATCGTGTCCATGAGCCGGCCCTTGGCCCGGTCGATGACCTTGCGGGCGTCGAGCCGTTCGGACAGGGTGTCGGCGTGCTCGGACAGCGCTCGCAGGTCGGCGTGGCGGGCGATGGCGATCTCGACCGCCGGAATCAGCTCGCGGCGGCTGAACGGCTTCACCAGGTATGCGAGAGCACCCGCGTCACGAGCCTGCTCGATGAGGTCGCGCTGACTGAACGCCGTGAGCAGCACGACGGCCGCGTCACGTTCCTTGCTGATACGCCGGCAGGTCTCGATGCCGTCGAGGCCGGGCATTTTGATGTCGAGGATGACGACATCGGGACGCAGCGTGCGCACGAGCTCGATCGCGACATCGCCCCGTGAGCAGTCCCCCACGACCTCGTAGCCCTCGGCTTCGAGGGTCTCTTTGAGATCCAGGCGGATGATCGCTTCGTCCTCGGCGATGACGATGCGGATGCGCGGCTCACCGTCGGGTGTGTCGGGGGTCATGGGACACCCATCATCCATCACGAATCGACCGCGAGCTGATCGAGAAGGTCGTTCTGGGACTGCTCGAGTCGAGCGATCTCGGCGTGGATCTCGTCGCGATGACGACGCATGGCCACGGCATGTTTGGTGGCCTCGCGATGCTCGCGTTCGGCCGCCGGGGTCTCGGAGACCAGGGCGCGGACACGCTCGTCCTCGGCTTCGTGCACGAAGTGTTCGAGTTGCTCGTTGGCGACATGCAGTTCTTCGTGCAGTCGCTTCATGCGACCGGAGCCTTCGATGAGGCGCTGCTCGACCATCTTGCGGGACATGGCCGTAGTGTACGAACCGATGCGCGTCCCCATCGTCATTCGATCCGGACTCCTGCTCGGCGGTTTCTCGCTGATCACGCTCACCGGATGCAGCAGCAGCAGCGAGGATTGCAGCGTTCCCGTGCGCGAGGAGCTCGACCCCAGCCATCTTCTGCACATCACCGACGCGTCCATCGCGGTCTACAAGTCCGACCCGCCGACCTCGGGTGCCCACCTGGCGACGTCGGCCCCCGCTGGCCTCGTGCGCGCCGCACTGCTGCCCGCCATACAGGTCACCATCCTCGAGCGCGGCGACGTGCTCGTGCAGTACCGCGACCCGGCTGACCTGCCTGCGCTCGAAGGTGTCGTGTCGAACCGGGTGGTTGTGGCACCACAGCCCAGCCTCACCGCTCGAGCGGTGGTGACCGCATGGACCTACAAGCTCACGTGTAAGGCGATCGATATCGAAGCCATCACCTCGTTCGCCGACGCGCACGCGGGCAAAGTGCAAGAGCACTGACACCACACGCGCTGCACTGACCCGGGGGGCTCGATGACGTTCACGCTCGACATACGCGACCACATCGCGACGATCACGCTCGATAGGCCCGAGGTCCGAAACGCGTTGACCACCGGCGTCGTCGAAGCGCTCGCGCACACGATCACCGAACGCGAGGCCGACGACGACGTCCGCGTGTTCGTGCTCACCGGTGCCGATCCGGCGTTCTGCTCCGGATTCGATCTCCGCCACATGGCCGGCGAGGACCGCAATGCGCAACGGGCGCGGCTGCGGCCGCTCGAGGATCGGTTCCGCTCGTTCCCGCCGCACCACAAGCCGATCATCGGCGCGATCAACGGCGCCGCGGTGACCGGTGGGCTCGAGCTCGCGCTCGGCTGCGACTTCCTGATCGCCTCCGATCGCGCCCGCTTCGCCGACACGCACGGCCGCGTCGGCGTAATGCCCGGCATGGGCATCACCGTGCGGCTGCCCCAGCTCATCGGCATCGACCGGGCGCGCTTCCTGAGCCTCACCGGCGACTTCATCGACGCGGCGCGCGCCTACGAGTGGGGGCTCGTCACCGAGGTCGTTGCGCATGAGCAACTGCTCTCGCGGGCCCACGAGATCGCAGCCCACATCGCGACCGTGCCGGTTCACAACATCGCAGCGCTGCGCGAACAGTACGACGACGTTACGTCACGCCTCGGCGAGGACGCCTGGAACGCCGAGAACGCTCGCGCGCGCGCATGGATGACGACCGAGTTCGATCAAGAGCGATTGCGCGAGACGAGCCGCGGGATCATCGAACGAGGGCGGGGCCAACAATGAAGGTGTACGCCGGCATGGACCCTCGAATTCCGTTGCGTGAGGTCGGCGAGTACGCACGCCGGGTCGAGGCAATGGGCTACGACGGCCTACACGTCGCCGAGACCGTGCACGACGCGTTCATGGTCGCGGCGTTCGCGCTCGAGCACACCGACCAGCTCGTTGTGCGCACGAGCGTCGCGCTCGCCTTCGTGCGCAGCCCACTGCTCACCGCCTATGCCGCGTGGGATCTCGCCGTCATGTCGGGTGGGCGGTTCCAGTTGGGCATCGGCACCCAGATCCGACAGAACATCGAGGATCGCTATGGCATGCCTTGGACCGCACCGGTGTCGCGCCTTCGCGAGTACGTCGATGTGCTCAGCGCCCTCTTCCACTCTTTCCGCACCGGCGAGCGGATGCACCACGAAGGCGCCGACTATCGACTCACGCGGTTGCAGCCATACTTCAACCCGGGCCCCGACGAATCGATCGCCGCACCCCAGATCTGGCTCGGTGGGGTCAACCCCCTGATCTGTCAACTCGCGGGTGAGCGCGCCGTCGGGTTCGTCACGCATCCCACCAACTCGAACCCGCGCTACCTCGAGACGACGTGCATCCCCAACCTGCTCGTCGGGCTCGCCGCGGCGGGTCGCGAACGTCGCGACCTCGAACTTGTCGTGGGCCTGCAAATGGTGACCGGCGCGACCACGGCGGAGATCGACACCGAACGCGACCGCCAACGACGCCTCTTCGCGTTCTTGTACTCGACGCCCGCGTACCAACGCACGCTCGAGCTGTACGGATGGGACGATCTCGGCCCGCGGCTTCGTGCGCTCATACGCGCCGATCGGTGGGACGACCTCGCGAACGTGGTGACCGACGAGATCCTCGACACGCTCGTGCCCGCGGCGACCTACCGCGAGGTCCCGGCCCGCGTGCGTGAACGGGTGGGCGCGCTCGCCGATGGCGTCCTGCTCACGCCACCACCCGACCCGCGTCACGACGTGCTCGTGGCCGCGGCGGTCGCCGACCTCCACGCCTCCTGATCGCCGGGGCGTAAGGTGGCGTCGCGTCGCGCGGGTTTCGCGCTGCGGCGCCGAAGAGGGGTTTCCATGAGCTATGACCTGGTTGTTCGTAACGGCACCGTGATCGACGGGTCGGGCAACCCGCGCATCCGCGCCGACATCGGTGTCTCGGGCGGCAAGATCGCGGCCATCGGCCGCATCCGCGAGCGCGGCGCCGACGAGGTCGATGCCGAAGGCCACTTCGTGACCCCGGGGTTCATCGACGGCCACACTCATCTCGACGCGCAGGTCTGCTGGGATCCACTGGGCACGTGCTCGTCATGGCATGGGGTCACGTCGGTGGTCATGGGCAACTGCGGCTTCACCATCGCGCCCACACGGTCGAGCGAACGACAACTCGCGCTGCGCAGCCTCGAGCGCGCCGAGGACATCTCGGCCGAGGTGCTCGCCGCCGGGGTCGACTGGACCTGGGAGACCTACGCCGAATACCTGTCGGTGGTCGACGGCCTCCCCAAGGGCATCAACTTCGCGGGCTTCGTCGGTCACTCGGCGCTGCGCCCCTACGTGATGGGCGAGGCTGCGTTCGAACGCGCCGCAACCGATGACGAGCTCGCCGCGATGTGCCGCGAAGTTCGCTCGGCCATGCAAGCGGGCGCCATCGGGTTCTCCACGTCGCGTTCGTCGAACCACGCGACCACCACCGACAGCCCGGTGGCCAGCCGCCTCGCCGACTGGCGCGAGGTCCAGGCCCTCACCGGCGTCATGACCGAGCTCGGCGGCGGCATCTTCCAACTCGCGCAGGAGTCGTACGCCGATCCGGCGCAAAACCAGGAGTATCGCGACCGGCTCACCCAGCTCGGAGTCGACTCGGGTCGCCCGATCCTGTTCGTCGCCGGTGCGCCGGCCTATGACGACGAGAAGGTCCGCGAGACTCTCCGATGGATCGAGCAGTCCAACGCCATCGGCGGCCGGCTCGTCGGCTGCGTCCACACGCGTGAGTTCATCTCAGTCATGGGCTTTCGGGTCGGGTTGCCCTTCGACAGCCTCCCGTTGTGGAAGGAGCTGCGCGCTCGATCCCTCGACGACCAGCGTGCGGTACTCGCCGACCCGATCACGCGAGCGCCCTACGTCGAAGAAGCCATGGGCGGTGGCTACCGCGGTGCGATCGGTGCCGAGATTCGCCCGCCCAAGTGGGAGCTACTCCGTGTGCTGCACGATCCGAACGGACCGTGGGCCACCGTGGCCGAGCTCGCCGCACAGCGCGGCACCACGCCAGTCGATGTGATGATCGACGAGTCGCTCGCCGCCAATTTCGATCGCTACTTCGCGCAACCGTTCGCGAACCTCAACCTCGACGCGGTGCTCACCTTCCTGCGTCATCCGAACACCGTCATCGGCATCGCCGACACGGGCGCCCACGTGAGCCAGCTCCTCGATTCGTCCATCCCGACGCACCTGTTGTCGTACTGGGTCCGCGAGCGCGAGGCCTTCACCTGGGAGCAGGCGGTGCGCATGCTCACGTTCGACCCGGCCCTCACGTGGGGCCTCCGCGATCGCGGCCTTCTCCGCGAGGGCATGGCCGCCGACCTCACGATCTTCGACCCGGCCACCGTTTCCCAACGTCTCCCCGAGACCGCGTACGACCAGCCCGGCGGGATGCGTCGGCTCATCCAAAAGGCCGACGGCTACCTGGCCACCGTGGTCAACGGTTCGGTCCTGTTGCGCGACGGCGTGCACA
This sequence comes from Actinomycetota bacterium, assembly GCA_009699605.1. Taxonomy (GTDB): domain Bacteria; phylum Actinomycetota; class Acidimicrobiia; order Acidimicrobiales; family WLNW01; genus WLNW01. The sequence goes on from WLNW01000038.1 coordinate 19,720, forward strand.
CCGGTGCCTTACCCGGCCAGGTCCTTCGCGGTCCCTGCGCCACGCGACTCTGACGATCGGCGCGCCCGACGCGCCCGTGTTGCACAATGCATGCTTCGACTGAAGGGGAAGCATGGACATCGCCCAAAGACTCGTCGGCACGTACCGGCTCATATCGTTCGAAAACTTCGCCGACGACGGCGAAGTGCAGACGCCGTTCGGTGAGCACCCGCGGGGTTTCGCCATTTACACCGCCGAGGGCTACATGTCGGCGATCCTCATGGTCAGCGACCGCGACAACTTCCCCGAGGGCGACATCCTCGCCGCCAACGCCGAGCAACGAGCCGCCGCGTTCGCCACCTCGAGCGCTTATGCCGGTCGCTGGGAGATCGTCGGCGATCAGATCATCCACCACCTCGAGGCGACCACCTACCCGAACTGGACCGATACCGATCAGCCGCGCAACTACGACCTGACCGACACGCACTTCACGCTGTACCCACCCCGCATGCTCATGCAAGGCAAGATCCGCCGCGGCAAGGTGCACTTCGAACGCATCACCGCGTGACCATCACCCCGTCGACAAGCACGCCGTCGACCCGCATGCCATGACGCTGACCGGCCCGATCAGCGGCGGTAGCCACGGATGGCCCTTCGCAATGGCCGTGCGCGACATCGGCGCGCTCGGCTACATCGAAGAGGAGTACATCCTCGAGGGTGAGGCGACCCCTTACGAGCTGACGAGCGGCACGTCCTACGGCGCCGACGGCAGGTGGCACGTGCGCGCCGTCGAAGGCCGCCCGTTCTGCACCCGCGTGCTGGTGCGCCGCCCGGTCGATCCGGCGCAGTTCAACGGTTGCGTCCTCGTAGTGTGGGCCAACGTCACGGCAGGCTTCGAGGTGATCGAATGGGAGAGCACCGAGGCGCTCAACGGGTATGCGTGGGCCTTCGTCTCCGCGCAGTATGTCGGCCTGCACGGCGCCGATGACGCCTCGCCATCAGGTCTGGTCAACTGGGACCCCGACCGCTACGGATCCTTGCATATCTCGTCCGACGACCTCAGCTACGACATCTTCACCCAGGCCGCCGAGGCGGTTGGTCCGCTACGACCGACCGCCGACGATCTGCACCTGACCGATCCCCTCGGCGGGCTCGACGTGCAACACATCGTCGCGGTCGGCTCGTCGCAGTCCGCGGCCCGCCTCGCGACCTACCACAACGCGATCCAGCCGATCACCGAAGCCTTCGACGGATTCCTGCTCGACGTCTACTTCGGCACAGCCGCGCCACTCGGCGACGACCCGACCATGCGCCTCGCGCCCGACGATCACGACGGTGCCGCGGCACGCAACGCTCGCGTGCTCACGGGCATCCACCACCTGCGCACCGACAGCTCCGCGGCCACGCTGGTGTTCAACACCGAATGCGAGGCACTCGCCCTGGCACCGGTTCGTCAGCCCGACGACGACCAGCTGCGGTTGTGGGAGGTCGCCGGCGGGTCGCACTACTCGACCCACACCTGGATCGACATGAACGCCAAGGCCACGCGCGACTTCGGTGCGCCGTTCATCGCTGACGTGCGCCCCGGCCTGCACGTCAGCGACCTCGCGGTGCAACCCGCGCGCGATGCCGCGTTGCACGCATTGGTCGAATGGGTGCGCACCGGGGGGCCACCCCCCGAACAGCCCCGACTCGACGTCGATCTCAACGGTGGCGGCCTCGTCCGTGACGCTCACGGCATCGCGCTCGGGGGGATCCGTCTTCCCGAGGTCGATGTTCCGATCGCGACCTATCAGGGCACGAACGACCAGCCCGGCCTCGGGTGGCTCGGCGGTTCGATGAGCCCGTTCGAGCCGGCCACCTTGCATGCGGCATATCCCACACGCCAGGACTACATCGATCGTTACGAGCGCTCGGCGCGTGCCGCGTCGCGCACCGGCGTGCTGCTCCCCCGCGATCGCGACACCATGGTCGAGCGCGCCCGCGCCCGCGACCTCTGGTAGTCAGGTGGCGCGGCGGCGTTGTGCGCCCTGGCGCAGCGCGCCCCCGAGCACCTCGGCGTTGCCATCGAACCACACCGAGGTCCAGCGCCGCGCCGTGATGCGCCAACCCTCGTCGCGCAGCTCGAGCTCGTCGTCGACCCACCCACCCATGAGCGCGAGCGGCGGATCGCAGTCGTTCCTCGCATGCTGGGCCTGGTAGTAGCTGCGACACCTCGCCGTGGTTCCCGATGCGGCCACGTCGATGATCGGGTTGGTCACCATGTGTTGCGTCGCGTCGAGCTTTGCCAGCTCAGTTGCGCACATCGCCTTGTACGCAGCACGGTCCATGGGACGCCCCTTACTCATCTCGAGCCGGGCATCGACGGTGAACACCTCGTCGATGCCGTCGAGCTCGAGCGTGTCGAGAGCCCTCGCATACACCGACAGCAGACGAATGATCGCAAGGTCATCGGCAACAGTCATGCCGCGACCGTACCCGGATCACACGACTGCACCTTTGGAGGCTCATCATCGACCCAGCGGCCAAACGACCAGACATGGCGCGATGCCCGGTTCCCGCTCGACCGCGTGCTCGACCGCAGCATGGCCATTCATCGAGCTACACGAAGACGTGCTGCGCCTCGACCAACCCGTTCGCCCGTCGACCACGCCGCCGCCCAAGCCGGCCAGCTCCAACGCGACACACCGAAAGCCGACCCGGTCCAAATCCACCGGGACTGGCCGGACCACCCCGCGCTCTGACCAGTCTCGGTACCTCGTGCCCGGGGCGGGACTTGAACCCGCACGCCCGTGAAGGCAACGGATTTTGAGTCCGCCGCGTCTGCCATTCCGCCACCCGGGCAGGTGTCGAGCC
>WLNW01000039.1 GCA_009699605.1 Actinomycetota bacterium
CGATGAGGCGCCGACACCGTTGGTGCGGGCACCCGAAACCGGCGAGCACACCGACGAGATTCTCACCGAGATCGGCCTCGACTGGGAGCGCATCGTCGAGCTGAAGGTCGCCGGAGCGGTGCTGTGAGCACCGACATCACCTGGGATCCCGAACGCCGTCGAGGAACTGCTGCGTTACGAAGTGCCTTCGAGGTCGGCTGATATGACCGATTGTCCGCCGCTTCCCCAGATCACTCCATGGAATCGCTTTTACTGGACCTCCGGCGCCGACGGTGTCCTACGCATTCAGTCTTGCGCTGCATGTGGGCGGATCCAGCATCCGCCTGCGCCAAGGTGCACTCGGTGCCGCCACGCTGATCTCGATGTGGTCGACCTCAGCGGTCGCGGTGTGGTCGAGGCCGTGACCGTGAACAGTCAGCCATGGCATCCTGCGTTCACGCCGCCCTATGCCGTAGCGGTAGTTGCGCTTGACGAAGACCGTGCGGTTCGCCTTACGACCAACATCGTCAACGTCGATCCGAACACCGTCGTCATTGGTCTGCCGGTGCGGGTCGTGTTCGACAAACGCGACGACGTGTGGCTGCCGATGTTCGAGCCCGATCCGGATACGCCAATGCGCGACCCCGCCCTCGCCGAGGAGCACGTGTCGTCGTATGACCGCGAGCGCGGCCAGCGCGAGCTCACACGGCCGGCCATGGCCGACAAGTTCGAACGCAACGTCGTCATCAGCGGTATCGGAATGTCGGATGTAGGTCGGCGCCTCGGACGCGATCCGCTCGGACTCATGGTCGACGCGTGTCTCGCCGCCATCGCGGATGCGGGTCTCGACATTGCCGACATCGACGGTATTTCGTCCTATCCCGGCGGGGCGATCGGACCCCTCAGCGGCAGCAACGGCGGAGGTATCTTCGCCCTCGAAGAAGCGTTGCGGGTCAGGCCGATCTGGTTCGGCAGCGGCCTGGAGACGTCAGGGCAGACCGGCGCGGTCGTCAACGCGATGCTGGCCGTGAACGCGGGCCTGTGCCGCCATGTTCTCTGCGTGCGCGGTGTTTGGGAGTCGACATACCAGGCGCTCGAACGCGGCGGTGAGATCGCTTCTGGCGGTTCGTCACGGTTGGCGGGCGAAATGGAATGGCGACTGCCGTACGGCGCGTTCAGCGCCGCGAACTGGATCGGCATGATGGCCAATCGCCACATGCAGACGTTCGGCACCAGCCGCGAACAGCTCGGCGCGATCGCGTTGAACGCGCGGGTCAACGCGATGCGCAACCCGTCGGCGGTCTACCGCGACCCACTCACGATGGACGAGTACCTCGCGGCGCGTCCGATAACAACACCGTTCGGTCTGTACGACTGCGACGTGCCGTGCGATGGGGCCGTCGCGGTCATCGTGTCGCACATCGACACCGTGCCGGATCTGCGGGCACCGGTCATAGGGGTCGAGGCGGTGGGGACGCATCTCGGCGAGCGCATCTCCTGGGACCAGGGCACGCTGCTGCACGAGCCGGTGCTCGAGGGTGCGGCACGCCACGTGTGGAGCCGCACCGATCTCACCCCGGCCGACGTCGACGTCGTCGAGCTCTACGACGGCTTCACGTTCAACTGCCTCTCGTGGCTCGAGATCCTCGGGTTCTGCGAACGCGGCGAAGGTGGGCCGTTCGTCGAGGGCGGATCGCGCATCGCCCTCGACGGCGAACTGCCGTTGAACACCCATGGCGGCCAGCTCTCCGCAGGCCGCCTCCACGGCTGGGGGTTCCTGCACGAGGCGTGCATCCAGCTGCGGGGCGAGGGCGGCGACCGCCAGGTCGCGAATCAACCCGAGGTGGTGCTGTTCTCCGCCGGTGGCGGCCACCCCGGCGGCGTGATGATCCTGACCCAGCTGCGCTGATGTCAGGTGGTGGCGGCGCGGAAGGCTTCGACGGTGGCCGAGTAGGTGTCAAAGGCCTCGCTGGCGTCGTCGCTGACGTTGATGGGCATACGACAGTCGGTGACGCCGGCCGCGACGAACTCGGGCACTGCGGCCATCGTGGCCGCGAGGTCCACGCCGCCGGTTGTGGCCTTGACCGGGCGCAGGTTGCCTACGATCGCCTTGCCGTCGAGCGTGCCGCCGGCCGCCTCGACGAGGTCGCGCATCTGGGCGATGCCCGTGGTGATGTCGACCGCCGAGTCGCCCCACGGGATCCAGCCGCTGCCGAACTGCACGATGCGTCGGGCCACGAGCTTGTTGGTGGTACCCGACACCCAGATCGGTACGCCGCCGCTCTGACGGGGCTTGGGCATCTGATGGATGGCATCGAACTCGAGATAGCCGTCTTTGAACGACGCGCGCTTCTCGGTCCAAAGGGTCTGCAGCACCGAGAGCGTGTGATCGAGGAGCTTGCCGCGACCGTCGAAGGACAGCCCGGCCGCGTCGTACTCCTCCCGCTGCCAACCGACACCGACGCCGAGATCGACGCGGCCATCGGACAACACGTCGAGGGTCGAGAGCGTCTTGGCCAGCACCACCGGCCGCCGAAGGGAGGCCAGCAGGATGTTGGTGCCGAGACGAACTCGCGTGGTGATGCCAGCCACCACCGATAGCAAGGTCAGCGGTTCGAGCCATTGACCGTCGACGGTGGTTGGTTGCTTGCCACCCTTGCTCCCACCGACCTCAGGTTTTGCGTACTCGTCAGTGTTCTCGCCGTAGACCACGTGGTCGGACACGACGAGACGATCGATGCCCGCCCGGTCGGCGGCAACTGCACGGTCGAGGAGGAACCGCCAGCTGCCGGGGTCTTCCTCACGGAAGTTCACGAGGGTGGTCGACAGCTGTGGCACAGCAGTTCCTTGCGACATTGCGGGCTCCGTTCAACGACGTCTTGTTGAGGGAACCTAGCTCACGGTCGGGTTGGCGAGACCTTTCACGATCACTGTGCCCGCCAACGCAGCAACGGTCTCGGGAGCGACGCTTTGTGGGTTTCCAACCGGGCGGGCGCCACCTCGTTCGCTCCGGTGTCCGCGATGGACGGTCGCGCGGCACGATCTAGGCGTCGCTCATTGGGTTGCGGGCTTTGCGGGGATCTCGACGCGAACGGTGTCGAGCACCGAGCTGCGCACAGGTCCCGCTGAGGGCCCGGTCACGCCGAACACGAACAGCGTGTGACCGTCGGGGCCGCCCAAGGCGCATGCGATGATGGTGTGTTCGAACGACACGCGGTCGGTGACCTCACCACCTTCGACGACACGGACGCATTCTTTCGTTGACTGCGACGCAACCCAGATGCCGTCCTCGCGATCGATTGCGATCCCGTCGGGCATGACCTCACCCAGCTCCGCCCACACCCGGCGCGCGCCGAGCGTGGCGTCGGGCAGGATCTCGAACGCGAGGAGTCGATTGAGGTGCGACTCGGCCACGACGTACGTGGCGCCGTCAGACGTGATCACCGGCCCGTTCGGAGTGTCGACCGACTCTGCCACCACCGAGTACGAACCGTCAGGCCGCACCAGGATGATGTTCGCGGGACGCGCTTCGGTCTCGCCGGTAAAGTAGTTCCGGCCCGTGCTTCCTACGTACGCATTGCCCCACGCATCGACGACCATGTCGTTGAGAAGTGCGATCGTTACATCGCCGAGCTCGGCGTGGACCCTACGTGTGCCGTTCGCGGAGAGCCGCACGATGCCCGGCATGCCCATGTCGACCACCAGAGCGTCGCCGTCGGGGAGGAAGCCAATGCCCGATGGTCTGGAATCGCCGAAGTCGGCGACGAGCACGCGGTTGCCGTCCATGCCGACGGTGTAGACCTTGCCGTCGAGAATGTCGGAGAACCAGAGCCGGTCGCCACGCCAGCGCGGCGACTCGCCGAACTGGATGTCCTCGAGCAGTCGGACTGGTTCGGTCATGCGGTTGTCCTGTCGTGAGACGATGAGGCGCCGGTCGATGTGGCAGTGCGTCGCAACACGGCGCCTGGTCGTGCACCGGTTGGGGACCCGTCGCGCAGCACAACCTCGCCACCGACGATTACCGCCCGGTAGCCCTGCGCGTCGTGCACGAGCCTTGATCCTCCGGCCGGGAGGTCCTGCACGAATCGAGTGGACACCACCCCTAGCGTGAGCGGGTCGATCAGGACGAGATCGGCCACCGCTCCCACCGCGATGGTGCCGCGATCGACCAAGCCCAACATCGCCGCCGGTTGTGCGGTGAGCTTGTGTACCGCAAGCTCGACCGATAGCGGATCAGGCACCAGTTCGGTGAGTAGCCGGGTGGGGTAGTCCGCTCCGCAGAAGGTCTGCAGATGCGCGCCACCGTCGCTCGCGCCGGCCAGCAGCAGCGGATTCTGCGCCACCTCGCGTCGGAACGCCGCGTGCTCGGGTCCCTGTGAGCGATCGATGCGGAACACGGTGAGGAGGTCGTCGTCAAGCGCGAGGTCGAGCAGCGCGTCGAGCTCGTCGCCGTCGCATTCGGCCGCAAGGTCGTCGAGGGCGCGGCCTTGCGCGGCCTGCAGATCGTTGCGGTGAACGGCGGCGACGCTGACGCGTGACCACCCGAAGTCGATCGAGCGCGGCCCGCGTGCGAACTCGGCCCGGATCGCGTCGCGACGTGCGCGGTCGCGGAGCGCGACCATGCGAGCAGGCGCGGCCATGACGAGGGCTTCGCGCATCGCGGGAACGTCGTCGAAGATGAAGGTCTCGGCGAGGCAGAAGTAGAGGTCTTGAGGGTTTGCGCGCAGCATGGGATAGATGCGCAGCCCATCACTCGCCGCGGCCTCGGCCGTCGCGAGGTTGATCCGCCACCCATCGGCGAAGCCCGGGAACCAATCGATCATGTTCACGTTGACCGCCGCGCCCGATGTTCGGGCCATGGCGAACAGGAGCTCCCGATCCTCAGCCGTGTAGCCGGGCAACGAGCTGCGCGGCGCGATCTCGATCACGCTGTTGGCGTGATTCGCCAGTACCGCCGACAGCGCGACGATCTCCTCGGACGACGCAAGGTTGCTGGGCACCGGCCGGCCATCGTGGTCGGCGTGTATGTCGAGCTGTGCTGTCGAGAACCCGTACGCGCCCTCAGCGAGCGAGCGGTCGAGCAGCCCGCACATGGCGGTGATCTCGTCGGCGGTGGCCTCGCGCTCTGATGCGTCGTCACCCAGCACGTAGCGACGAATCGCACAGTGCCCGGCCAACGCGGCCACGTTGACGCCGAGACGGCCCTCGAGGCGTTCGAGATAGCTCGCCATGGAACCGCCGGCGAAGTCGACGCCCTCGAGCAAGGTTTCGACCTGCATGCCCTCGACGCGGGCCAGTGAGCGGAGCAGCCACTCGATATCGCGTGGATGGCTCGGGGCGAGGCTGAACCCGCAGTTCCCGGTGACGACGGTGGTGACGCCGTGCCAGCTGGCGGGCGATGCAGTGGGCTCGAACAGCAACTGCGCGTCATAGTGCGTGTGGATGTCGATGAATCCAGGGGTCAGCAGCAGGCCGGAGCCGTTGACTACCTCTCGCGCGTCATCTCCCGCGGTGCCCGCCGCGTCGATGGCATGGACGCGGCCCGAGTGCACGACCACGTCGGCCGAGTACGCCGGCGTGCCCGTGCCATCGACCACGGTCACGTTGCGGATGATGAGGTCGACGGTCATGGTGGCCGATCTCAGCTGAACGCCGGGACGATGTGGTTGCTGTTCTCGTTGCGTGGCAGAGGGACAGGGATCTCGTAAAACATCGTGAACTTCACGGGACCTCCAGTGTCTGGGAAGATGGATGGTAGCCGCGGGCGCACGACCCGTTCTCGCCAGTGGCCGTGCTAGACCAACGGGCGCGTGCGGTGGGCATGCGAACGTCACCGGAGGGAAATGGATGTTCGAGTTCGACCCGTTCGATCCTGCGTACTACCAGGACCCATGGCCGTACTACGAGGTGATGCGCAACGAGCATCCGGTGTATCGGCGCGACATCCCGAACCATCGGGTGTGGCCGCACTACTGGATGCTGAGCAGAGCAGCCGACGTCGATGAAGCGCTCACCGACTGGCGCACCTATTCCTCGGCCGAGGGAACGTTGGTCGACACCGACATCACCCTCATCCCGCCGAACATGTTCAACATGGACCCACCCCGCCACGACGAGCTTCGCGGCATCTTGGCGCGTGTGCTTACGCCGACGCGCATCGCCGGGCTCGAGCCCACGGTGCGTGCGTACGCGCGCTCGCTCATCGCCGAGTTCCGCGATCGAGGCACCTTCGACGTGTCGACGGAGTACGCGCAGCTCGTACCCACCGTCACCATGTGCACGCTCATGGATCTCCCGCTCACCGAGCGCAAGCGTTTCCTGAAATGGAACCTCGACACCATGGCCGGCGCCGACTTCACGAGCGCTATGGCGTTGTCGGCGTACGGTGAGATGGGGGTCTACTGGACCGGCCTCGTGGCGGAGCGCCGGGCGGCACCGGGTACCGACCTCATCTCGCAGATCATCCACACCGAGGTCAACGGCGAACCGCTGAGCGACGAAGAGATCGGCGGATTCTGCTCGCTGTTGCACGACGCCGCGCAGAACACCACCATGAACATGCTTACCCACGGCGTGCTCACCCTCGGTCGTCACCCCGACCAACGGGCGAAGCTGGCGGCCGACCGTACCAAGTGGCCACGGGCCATCGACGAGCTGATGCGCTATGTGTCACCGGTGCAGGGACTCGCTCGTACCACCACCCGCGACGTCGAACTCCATGGCGTAACCATCCCCAAGGGCGATCAGGTGCTCGTGCTGTACGGCTCAGCCAATCACGACGAGCGTGCGTTCCCCGACCCTGAGGTCTTCGACATCGATCGTGCACCGAAGGCGCACTACGGCTTCGGGCACGGCATCCACCACTGCCTCGGCAACGCGGTCGCCAAGCTCGAGATCCGTTGCGCGCTCGACGAGATCATCGATGGCCTCGGTCACTGGGAGGTCGACGAGTCGAGCATCAAGCTCAACCAGCTCGTGCCCACCCGCGGGGTTGCCCACGCCCGTGTCGAGTTCGCGACGAGCTGAAGGAACACCAACATGGGAACACTCGAGGGCAAGGTCGTCATCGTCACCGGTTCCGGCTCGGGCATCGGTCGTGCCACGGCGCAACGTGTGGCGCACGAAGGTGCATCGGTGGTGGTGGCCGATATCAATCTCGCCGGAGCCGAGGAGACCGTCGCCCTGATCCTGGCCGAAGGCGGCGCCGCCATCGCGCAGCAGGCCGACGTCGCCGACGAGTCGTCGGCGCGGGCCATGGTCGAGGCGGCGGTGCGCGAGTACGGCCGCCTCGATGGGCTCCATAACAACGCGGCGAACGTGTTCGTCGTACCTCGCGACACCGACATCGTGTCGATGGACATCGAGGTGTGGGATGCGAGCATGGCCACCAACGTGCGCGGGCCGATGCTCGGGTGCAAGTACGCCATCCCCGAGATGTTGAAGGTCGGTGGCGGCTCGATCGTCAACACCTCGTCCAACGCCGGACAGATGGGTGACCTCCTGCGCGTGGCCTACGGCGTGTCGAAGGCCGGCGTCGACAGCCTCACCCGCTACGTGGCCACCATGTATGGCAAGCAGGGCGTCCGTTGCAACGCGATCTCGCCGGGTGTGGTGGCCACCCCGGCACTCGTGAACAACGTCAGCCAGGCCGAGCTAGACATGTTCGAGGCCCATCACCTGACGCCGTACATGGGACTGCCCGAGGACATTGCGGCCGTCGTCGTGTTCCTGCTCGGTGCCGACTCGAGGTTCATCACGGGTCAGGTCATCAACGTCGACGGTGGCATGCTCGCCCATACCCCGCTGTACCAACAGATGCGCTCGGCGATGGAGGCATGACCGTGCCCGACGACCCGTACGCGTTCAACCCGTACGACCCCGACGAGACGCAGCACATGTGGGACCTCCTGGTCCGCATGCGCGCCGAGGCGCCGGTGACCCACCCCATGGAGGGCATGGCCTACATCGCTCGCTACGCGGATAATGCCGCCGTCTTCAAGGATGCGAAGCGGTTTTCGAGCGCCGGCGGCTTTCGCGGCCCCGGCGTGGTGGTGCCCGAGAACGAGAGCTTCCTGGGCGAGATCGATCCGCCGCTGCATCCGAGAATTCGCCGCCTACTGCTGCGGGCGTTCACCTTGCAACAAGCCAACGCGTCCGAGGCCTGGATCCGGCGGCGCGTCCGCACCATGTTCGATGCGTTCGCGGCCAAGGGTGGCGGCGACCTCATGCACGACATCGCAGTGCCGTTGCCCGGCTCGGTTGCCGCGCATGCCCTCGGCATCCCCGACGAGCATCACGATCAGGTCGCTCAGTGGTGTCACGATCTGCTGCACAGCACATGGCCCCAGACCAACGCCACCGAGCGCGGCCACGGCATCGCCGGCGGCTTCCCTGAGTTCGCGGAGCTGCTCGATTCGCTCATCGCCGAGCGGCGCGCACTTGGCGCCGATGCCCCCAATGATCTCATGTCGCGCATGGTGAACGCCTCCGCCGATGACGGCTGGCACCTATCGGATGTACACATACGCACCCTGTCGGTGAACACGCTCGCCGGTTCGCTCTCGACCACGTATCTGCTCGGCAACCTCTTCCACCGGTTCGTGACCGACCCCGAGAACTTCACCGCCGTGCTCCGCGCCGAACCGGCGAAGATTCCCATGGCCGTCGAGGAGTCACTGCGCTTCGAGCCACCGGTGCTCTTCCTCTTCCGTACCGCAACCGCCGACACCGAGATCGCAGGGTGTCCGATCGCCAAAGGCGAGCGGATCATCACCGGCATCGCGTCGGCCAACCGCGACGAGACCGTGTACGACCACGCCGACGAGTACCGGCTCGATCGCGACACACTGCCTGATCACCTTGCATTTGGCGTGGGTCCGCACATCTGTCTCGGGGACCACCTCACCCGCGTCGAGGCACGCGTCGTGCTCGAGGAGATGCTCGACGTCTTCGGACGCGGCGTGCTGAAGCTCGCACCCGGCTACGAGCGCCGTCTCGTGCCGATGTTCCTCGAGTACGGGCCCGAATCCCTCGACGTCGTGGTCGCGCGCTGACCGAACACTTCGATGGTCACGCCTCGAACGTGGTGCGGGTGCGTGGGCGGCCACCGGGGCCGCTGTAGGCAAGGCCGATGCCCGGCTCGTTTGCGAAGTGCACGGACGGCATCGCAGCGCGCAACGCGATCCATGCGTCGATGAGCCGGTCCTCGGCCGCGTAGTCGAAGGGGTCGGTGAGCACCACCTCCTCGGGGGCGCCCGGCATGATCGGGTTGGCCGCGAGCCAACGCGCAGTGCGCGCGAGCGCCGTGCGCGCGGGCACTAGGTCGCGGTAGCCGAGGTCGGCCTTGAGGCGCGTCAGGTCGAGTACCCGGTGGGTGGGGAGCGGCTGCGCCATCAACGGCCGAGACGGGGTCGCGAGGTCCCACGGCATCGACACGATCTCGAGCTCGTGGTCGAGGGCCGAGGCACAGAGCTCGACTACCTGGCGCACCGTCAATACCTCCTCGTCGGCTGCGTTGAACACCTTGCCGGCCGCGGCCTCGGGCTGATCGACTCCGAGCAACACGGCGTGCGCGAGGTTTTCGGTGAAGCCGTGGTGGTGCAACGTGAGCCCGTCGTCGGGCACCACGATCCGCGACCTCCCATCGAGGATGCGGCGCACGATCGACCACTCACGAGGCACGACTTGGTACGGGCCGTAGACATACGGGTAGCGAAAGTGCGCAGCGGCGGGATGATGCTCGAACACGACCGACTCGGTCTGTGCGACGCGGTACCCCTTCTCGTCCTCTGCCGGTTCCTGCACCGTTGGTTGGTGTTCGTCGACTGGCACCGGGAGCCCGTTCGGCTCGAACAGAAACGGGTTCATCCACCCACGGATCGCAGGAACACCGCCTACCGACACGAACTGTCCAACCCGACCCGCGGTGATCTCGGCGATGCGGCGCAGGCGTCCGTACATGGCGATCACGAGGTCGTACGTGCGGCCCTCGAACGCACGGCGAAGGTCGTCGGCATCGTACGGATCGTGGTGCAGGTGCGTAACCGCGTCCGGCGTCTCGGCCCGCTCGTGTGTGCCGCGATGCAGGATGGTGACGTCCCAGCCGCGATCGATCAGGCCCTGCACGATGTGGATGCCGGTCGGACCGGTTCCACCGATGACGAGCGCTCGCGTCCGCATGCCAACTCCCTGCACGTTCCCACAGCCGAGCGATGGCATCCGCCGCTGCCCTCGCGGCAATGTATCCCGGACCCGCGCGCTCACCGTGCTCTGTACTTGACGATCCTCTCGCTCGTCTCGGGTTTCCCGACGCCCCCGACCCCGTAGGGCGATCCACCGGCCGGCGTTGTCGATCGCTGCGGCGCTCGTGGCATCCGCCCGACTTCGCGCAGGGTCTCGCGCCCCATCGTCTGCGGCGTGCTACACCGTTGGGCATGAGCGCCGGGGGAGCCATCGATCAGATCCCGCGACGCGCGTGGATCGTGCTCACGGTGGTGTCGTTGTGCTCGGTGCAGAGCCCGCTCTCGCAGTCGATTCTCAACGTCGCGTTCCCGCGTCTTCGGGACGCGTTCTCCGACACGCCGGCCGCGACGTTGTCGTGGGTCATTTCCGCCTATGCGATCACTGCGGCCGCGACGCTGGTAATCGCCGGTGTCATGGCCGACCGCTACGGTCGAAAGCGCATCCTGCTCATCGGCGGCATCGGGTTCGGGGTTACGTCCATCGCCTGCGGGCTGTCAGGGTCGGTCGGGTTCCTCCTCGCGATGCGCGTCCTCCAGGCGTTGTTCGGCGCATTGCTCACACCGGCCGGTGCGTCGCTCGTGCTCCGCGAGTTCCCCACGACCCGTCGAGCGACTGCGATCGCCGCATGGGCCGCATCGGGATCGGTGGCGACCGCGATCGGCCCGACCCTCGGTGCCGTGCTCGTAGACAAGGGTGGCTGGCGTTGGGCGTTCTGGATCAACACGCCGTTCACCTTCGTCGGCGTCGTCCTGGTGTACTTGCTCGTCACGGAGATGCCCCGCGAGGATCGACCCTTCCCCGACCTGTGGAGCGTGCCGCTCATCATGGCTTCGGTCTCGGGGATCATCCTCGGCGTTTCCCAGAGCGGGCGTTGGGGGTGGTCGGACGCGAGGACAATCGGCAGCATCCTGATCGGTTCGCTCTTCGGCGCCTACCTGATCCGGCGCTCGGCACGCCACCCGCGTCCAATGCTCGACCTCGAGCTGTTTCGCTTCGGGCCGTTCCGGCTCGCCAACATCGCGTCGATCGTGTTCGGCTCGACGTTCTTTGCGGTGTTCTTCGGCTTCCCGCGCTTCACTCAGGAAGTGTGGGGCTACGGCGTGCGTGATGCCGGGCTCCTGCTCCTCCCGATCCCCATCGCCGGCATGATGTTCAACGGGCTCGCCGGCAAGTTCGCCGACACGCATGGCCATCGGCCGGTGATGATGGCCGGCGGGTTCTTGCAGTTCCTTGGGGGCGTCGTCATGTTGATCGGCGTCACGGCCGAGCCCAATGTCCTGCTGTGGATACTCGCCCTGTCGCTCGTCGGCCTCGGAACATCGCTCATCTGGCCGGCGATCTTCGGCAACACGGTGCTCGGCGTTCCGCCGGAGCGCTACGGCGAGGTCACCAGCATCAACCAGACTGCGCAGCGCATGGCCAACGCGGCAGGCGCAGCCATCGCCGTCTCGGTCGTGGGTGAGGCCGCGTTCGACGGGGTCGGTCCGTACACGCGGATCTTCGCGCTGACCGCGATCGGTGGATTATTGGCCGTTGCGCTCGGCTGGTTCATGGGCGATCGCCGCCCCGCCGGTGCGGCAGCCGTGAAGCCCTCGGTCGGTTAGCTTCACGAGCCGGAGCACGCAGGACGAGCCGCACGCGAACGGATCCCCAATGTCGATACATGAGCGGGTGAGCGTCAACCCGATGACCACTATCTCCATGCCGCTCGCCGATGCGGTCGCCTTGTGGCTCGAGCTCGGCACCACGCGAGTCGGCCTCAACGCCCTGCAACTCGAGCGCACCGGATGGGACGACGCGATCGCCCTCGTGCGCGCTGCGGGGCTCGACGTTCGCTACCTGAACTACGGCCCTTCTGCGGGCATCGACGACGAGGCCGGTTGGCATCACGACCAAGCCGTACTGCACCGAGCAGTCGACGCCGCCGCGGCCCTAGGCGCACCGTGCGTGTACCTGTGCACCGGCTCGCCCGGGCGCTGCCTCTGGGAGGAGGCCGTCGCCCTGCTCGGCCAGCGCCTTTTGCCCGTCATCGAGCACGGCCGCTCCGCCGGAGTGCGCATCACGCTCGAGCCGTGCGTCTCGTCGCGGCCCGAGCTCGGGTTCCTGCACACCGTGCGCGACGCGCTCGATGTCGCCAAGCAACTCGACATCGGCGTGTGCGTCGACCTCTACGCGAGTTGGATGGAGCGAGGCCTCGAGGAACTGCTGCGCGACCACGTCGACCGGATCGATCTCGTACAGATCAGCGATTTTGTCGTGGGCACGCTCTCGCAACCGAACCGGTGGGTACCGGGCGACGGTGACCTGCCGCTCGGTGCGCTGCTCGACGTCGTGAAGGCTTCGGGGTACGTGGGCATCATCGACCTCGAGCTCCTCGGCCCGAAGATCGCCGAGGAAGGCGCCCGGTCCGCGCTCCTCCGCGGCACCCAATGGCTCACCCGCGAGCTCGACGCTCGCGGCATGTAGGAGACAGCACGTGGAATTGCGCTTCGACGACAAGGTTGCATTGGTTACGGGAGCAGGCGGCGGGCTCGGTCGGGCCTACGCGCTAGAGCTCGCACGCCGCGGCGCACAGGTGGTGGTCAACGACCTCGCGGTACCCATCGGCTCTGCGGATCCACCATCGGCCAGGGTCGTGGCCGACGAGATCTGCGCGGCGGGAGGCGATGCGATCTCCGACCACCACGACGTGCTCGACGGTCCGTCCCTGGTCGCCGGCGCGGTCGACGCGTATGGCCGCCTCGACATCGTCATCAACAACGCCGGCGTTGCCGGAGGCGGCCCGCTCGACACCGGCGACCCCGCGTCGTGGGAGCGCACCATCGCGACGACGCTGCACGGCTCCATCGCCGTCACGCGCGCCGCATGGCCATACCTCGTCGCGTCCGGTAACGGCCGCGTGGTCATGACCTCGTCGGGTGCCAGCTTCGGGTCGGCCGGCACGGGGGCGTATTCGGCCGCGAAGGCGTCGATGCTCGGGCTGTCGCGGTCGCTCGCCGCGGAGGGCCTGGCCCACGGCATCAGGGTCAACGCCATCATGCCCTCCGCATGGACGCGCCTCACCCAACTGCTGCCGCCGAGCAGGCTGTCGACCTTGCTCGACGATCGCTATCCCCCCGAGGCAGTGGCCGCGTTCGTGGTGTGGCTCTGCCACCACGACACCCATGTCACGGCCGAGACGTTCTCGGTGGGGGGCGGCCGAGCGGCGCGCGTTGTGCTCGCCGAGGCGCGCGGTGGTCTCGTAAGGGAGCACACGGCCGAGGCGTGGGCCGATGTGTCGGACCGGGTGCTCGACCTAACTGATCTGGGCACCCCGACCGACATGGTCGACGAGGTGCGCTGGCAGATCGCGAACCTCGGGCTCGACGGGAGCCTCGACGTCTGACGTACTGCGTAAGATCACGTATCGGCGCGCGTCGCCGCGTACGGATAGGGGGCGCTCATGCCTACGCCAATCTGTGAGCAGCTGGGGATCGAGTTCCCGATCTTCGCGTTCAGCCATTGCCGCGATGTGGTCGCGGCGGTAACCAACGCCGGCGGGTTCGGAGTTCTCGGCGCGCTCGCCTACGAACCTGAGCGCCTCGAGATCGAGCTCAACTGGATCGACGAGCACGTCAAGGGCAAGCCCTACGGCGTCGACTTCGCGATGCCCGCCAAGTATGTCGGCAAGGGTGGGGGTGCCGAGGCCACGCCCGAGTACCTCCTCACGCTCATTCCGCAGGGGCACCGCGACTGGGTGCACAAGTTGCTCGACGACGCGGGCATCCCACGGCTGCCCGATGACGCCGAGCTGCGAACGCCCAAGGCCGCGGGCCTCAACGTCGACGCCGAGGGCCCTGGGCAGCTCGAGGTCACACTCAACCATGCGAACGTGAAAATGGTCGTCAACGCGCTGGGCCCGCCCCCGAAGTACGTGCTCGACCAATGCCACGAGCGTGGCATCCTCGTCGGTGGTCTCGTCGGCTCGCGCCAGCACGCCGAGCGTCAAGTGGCGCAAGGCGTAGACGTCATCGTTGCGCAAGGCACCGAGGCCGGCGGCCATTGCGGGGAGATCTCCACCATGGTGCTCGTGCCCCAGGTGGTCGACGCCGTCGGCCCGAACGTTCCGGTGCTCGCCGCAGGCGGCATCGCCGATGGCCGGCAGATGGCCGCGGCGTTGGCCCTCGGTGCGCAAGGCGTGTGGACCGGTTCGATGTGGCTGCTCACCACCGAAGCCGACATGTCCCCCGAGGTCACCGAGAACCTGCTCGCCGCGTCGTCGCGCGATTTCGTCCGCGCCCGCTTCATGACCGGCAAGCCAGCACGTCAGCTCCGCACCAAGTGGATCGAGGCCTGGGAGTCACCTGGTGCGCCCGAGCCTCTGCCCATGCCACTCCAGGGTCTGCTCTATGGCGAAGCCGCAGCGCGGTTCTCTCGCGTGCACTCGAAGGAGTTCGGCGGATATCCCGCAGGCCAGATCATCGGCAGCCTCGACAAGGTCCGCCCGGCCAAGGACATGGTCCTCGACATGGTCGAAAGCTGGATCGAGACCACCGAAAAGCTGAACTCTTTCCTGGCCGACTGACGCAACTGGTAGTTCCACGGCGCCGCCGCACGCGCCGTGGAACTACCAGTTCGCCGCCTGGCGCGGCTAGAGGATGATCACACCGCGCGTGATGCGTCCGTGATGCAGATCGTCGAGGGCTTGTGGGGCTTCGTCGAGGGTGTAGCGCGTGTCGAGGATGCCGGCCAGATCGAGGCGACCCTGCATGAAGAGGTCGACGAAGATCGGCAGATCGCGCCGCGGCAGGATCGATCCGCCGTAGGTGCCCGTGACGATGCGTTGGCGCAGCAGCGCCGTGGTGTTGAGCGTGATCTCGACCAAGCCGAGCGCGCGCCCGATGACCACACAGGTTGCGCCAGGTCGGGTGGCGGCGACGATCAGGTCGAGCGTGCCGTTGGCGCCTGCGGCGTCGAATCCGTAGTCGGCCCCGCGCCCGCCGGTGAGGGCCAGCACCTCGGCCACGGTGTCCGACTTCGACGAGTCGATGGTGTGCGTCGCCAGGCCGAGCGAGCGAGCCTTGTCGAGCTTGTTCGCCAGCCGATCGACGGCGATGATCGTGGTCGCGCCGCAGAACTGCGCGCCCATCATCGTGGACAGCCCGACGCCCCCCGAGCCAATGACCACCACGCTCGAGCCGGGCTTGACCTGGGCTCGCACCATGGCCGCACCGAGGCCGGTGCTCAGCCCGCAGGCGAGGCCGCAGACGACGTCGAGCGGTGCGTCCTTGCGGATGGGCACCACGAACCTTTCGGGCACCACTGCGTACTCGGCGTAGCTGCCTTGGTAGTGCAACGTGTGTATTGGTGACCCGTTGCTCGATAGTCGAGTGGTGCCGTCGAGCATGGTGCCGGTGAAGAAGGGGGAGTTCTCGCACAGGGCGTGGTCGTCGTGTTCGCATTGGAAGCAGTGCTCGCACGGGCCGATGATCGAGCAGAGCACATGATCGCCGACCTGCACTCGCGAGACGCCCGGGCCGACCTCGACCACCACGCCGGCGGCCTCGTGGCCCAACACGATCGGGTAGGGAACCGGTACCTGTCCGCTGGTGAAGTTGAGGTCGGTGTGGCAGACACCCACGGCGACGACCTTGATCTTCACCTCGGCGGCGCGCGGGGTGGGGTCATCGATCTCCTCGACGCGCACGTCACCCGGGGCATGGCATACGACCGCCTTCATGACCGACCGCCATCGGCGCGAAGGATCTGACCCGGCCGAGCAGACATCGAGCCGACGAGCGATACGCCGTTCTCGGTGATCGCGACACCGTTGACGAAGACGTAGTCGATGCCGGTCGGTCGATCGGCGACGAGGCGTTCCTCGTCGCCAGGAAGGTCACGTACGCGCGTGAGCGGTCCGGGGTCGATCGTGTCGAGGTCGAACACCACGATGTCGGCGGCGGCACCGACGGTCAAGCGACCGCGATTGGTTATGCCGAAGAGGTCGGCGAGCTCGGCGGTGAGCTTGTGCACCGCCTCCTCGATGGTGAACGCCCGCCGATCGCGCACCCAATGGGCGAGCAGCTCAGTGGGCATGCTCGCGTCGCAGAGCTGAGACACGTGCGCTCCGGCATCGGACTGGCCGAACACGGCGTTCGGCTGACGCATCAGGTCGATCACCGGCTCATCTTCGTAGTTGCTGAGCGTGACGATGAAGCGGGTCTCGAGGTTGTCGGCGAGTGCGAGGTCGCACAGCACGTCGATCTCGGTGCAGCCGCGCTCGCGTGCGATGGATGCCACGTCGCGGCCGATGAGCTCGGGATGCGCTTCGGTCTCGCCCACGAGGAACTTGTGCCAGATCACGGGCGGTTTGACGTCGGGCGCCTGGAGCGCGGCTTCGGCCCGCCACGCCGGGTCACGATAAAAGCGCTCGAACTCCGACGGGTCGTAGCCGAGAAGCTCCAGGAAGATCGGGACCGTGCGGAAGTAGTACGGGTTGTCCATGCGGAGCTGGATGGTCAGCGGCAGGCAGGTGATCTGCGGATGGACATCGGCGCCACCGGCTACGCCTGCGGCGTGCTCGGCCATCATCGCCTTGTAGTCGGGCTCGGGGTAGGTGGTGAGCATGGGTGTCCACATGAGGGGTCGCCCGATCGCCGGTTGGATCTCGTAGCTGTCGCGCCACGTGACCGGCACACCCGGGGCATACGACACTGCGCCGTAGCCGAGCTCGCCGAGGACCGACGCGAGCGCGACGAACTCCTCGCGGGTCCCGTTGCGCGAGGGGATGGGCAGGCCGCGATCGCCGCGATGGTTCGCCGAGAAGCTCGACGCAAAGCCCAGCGCGCCGGCTCGCATGCCGTCGGCCACGACCTCGCGCATGGCGGCGATCTCGTCGTCGGTGGCCTCGCGCTCGTAGCCCTCGTCGCCCATGACGAAGAGCCGCACCGGGCTGTGCCCGATGTAACAGCCGTAGTTCAAGATCGTTCCGGTGCGTTCGACGAGGGCGAGATACTCGGCGAACGTCTCGAAGCTCCAGTCGATGCCCGCGTTGAGCATTGCCTCGGACATGTCCTCGACGGCCTGCAACGTGCGCACGATCACTCCTCGTTGCGCGGGACGCGTGGGCGCGATCGAGAAACCACAGTTGCCAGCGACGACGGAGGTGACGCCGTGCCAGCACGATGACGACAGCCCCGGATCCCAGAACACCTGCGCGTCGTAGTGGGTGTGGATGTCGAAGAACCCCGGTGCGACGATGCGACCGGAGGCGTCGACCACGCGGTCGCCTTCGAGATCGTCGCCGATGGCCACGATGCGTCCGTCTTGCACCGCGACATCGGCCCGACGCGATGGCGCGCCCGTGCCGTCGACGACAGTGCCTCCTCGGATGACAAAATCCGCCCCCATGGACGTCCCTTCGGTTGTCGGACAGGTCTACGCGGTCGGCCACCCGGACAGGAGGCCCAGTCGGGCGCATAGCTCTTGACCTTGGATGGTCGTGCCGTTCAGTTCATTCGCGTCGGGGGACTCGCAGAGCCATCGGCATACCTTGCCGATGACGACCGCGGGAGCGCCGGTGGACACGTCGAACCCGAATGCTGCCATGTCCTGGGCGATCCGTTCGGTTGCGATGAAACCCGGTTGGATGTTGAACGCTCGCACGCCGCGGTCGCGCAACTCGACGGCGGCGATGCCGGCGATGCGATGCAGCGCGCCCTTGCTGAAGCCATAGCCGAGACCCCACCCACCGCTGCCGGCCGGTTCGGTGGGGTCCTGGTAGGCGGCGGTCGACGTGATGTTGATGATGGTGCCCGAGCCGCGGGTGACCATGTGCGGCGCGAGCGCCTTGAGGAGCACGATCGGCGCCAGCGCGTTGGCCTCGAGGTGGTCGCGAAGCACCCGCACCGGTGTGTCGAGAATCTGGTCCATGTGACCAGGTCCGATGTATCGACCGTTGTTGACGAGCACGTCGACATGACCCCACTGGTCGAGCACGGTGTACGCCGCGGTCACGAGCGACGGGTGGTCGAGCAGATCGGCAGGCACCGTGAGGACACGTCGACCCATCTCGGCGATCATTCCTGCGGTGGTCTCCAACGAGCCAGGGAGCGGAGTCATGTCGGATCGACGAACGGTCGAGCTGTGTTCGCGCGACTCGCCCTCGTGGACGGTGCGGGCTGTGATCGCGATGTCGAAACCTGCTGCGGCGAGTTCGAGCGCGATGGCTTTGCCGATGCCGCGACTCGCGCCGGTGACGAATGCGATTCGCGACGACGAGGTCGGGGGCGCAGTCGGCGTTGGTTCTAATGGGGTCATGACAGGTCGGTACCGGCCGGAAGCGCGATTGCTTTGACCTCGGTGTACTCGGCGAGCCCTTCGACCCCGAACTCGCGCCCGACACCGGACTGCTTCACCCCGCCGAAAGGAAGGCCGAAGTCGAGCGCATAGCCGTTGATGCCGAAGGTGCCCACCCGGACGCGCGAGGCAATGCCGAGTGCGCGGGAGACGTCGGGTGTGAAGACCGCACCGGACAGACCGAACGGCGTCGAGTTGGCGATGCGCACCGCGTCATCGTCGCCGTCGTGGGGAATGATCGCCAGCACCGGCCCGAAGACCTCGTTCTGCGCGATGTACGCACCAGGATCGACGTCGCGAAAGATCGTTGGCTCCACGTACCAGCCGCGACCGAAGGCTGCGGGACGCGTGCCTCCTCGGGCGACGACGGTCCCCTCGGCCCGGGCGCGGTCGATCATGCCTTCGATGCGATCGCGATGATGACGCGAAATCACCGGGCCGAGGACGGTGGAAGGATCGCGCGGGTCGCCCAAGGTCATCTTGTCGACTGCCGCGATGGCGGCGTCAACCACCTCGTCCATGCGACTGCGCGGAACGAGAATGCGGCTGAGCGCAATGCAGGCCTGGCCGCTGTTGAACATGGACATCGGAAGCGTCGCTGCGAGGGATGCTTCGATGGGCGCGTCGTCGAGGAACATCGCTGCGGCCTTGCCGCCGAGTTCGAGCGTCATCCGCTTCATGGACGGACTACACGCGGCCGCCACCGCCCGGCCGCCTGCGGTGCTGCCGGTGAACACCACTCGATCGACACCCGGGTGCCCGACGAGCGCCGCTCCCACGGTGGCATCACCGGGAAGCACGTTGACCACACCAGGCGGGATGCCGGCGGCTGCCGCAGCCTCGGCAACCACGAAGGCATCCAGCGGTGTCTCCGGCGCGGGCTTGAACACGATGCAGCAACCCGACGCGATGGCCGGAGCGATCTTGGCCGACGACGAAAGCAACGGGCCGTTAAACGGCACGATCGCCGCAACAACACCGGCCGGCTCGCGCACCACGAGTGCCGGCGCCGCCGCACCATGGCGCACCTCGCGCCAGGTGAACTCACGAGTGAGCTTCTCGAAGAAGCGGAAGACCACCGATGCGCCGAGCTCGCGTGCATACGAGAACGTGAGCGGCACACCGGCTTCGTCGATCCCGAGCTCGGCGAGTGGCCGCGCGTGTGCGGCGAGGTAGTCGGCCATACGACCGAGCGCATCGGCCCGTTCGGTCGGTGAGGTGCGTGGCCACGGGCCATGGTCGAACGCCTCGCGAGCAGCTGCGACGGCACGGTCGACGTCGCTCTGGGTGGCCCGTGGCGCGAAGCCGATCACTTCCTCGGTGCCCGGGTTCACGACGTCGATACGTCCGTGCTCGATCGGCTCGACCCACTTGCCGCCGATATACAACTTCGCCCGTTCGTACACCATCATCCCCATCGTCTCGGACCCGGCCGATAGCCTCCCACGCATCGCGCGACAGGTGGGTGCCGATAGGACGGAGCGGACGATGCCGGGAGACGAGCAAGCCATCCAGAACCTGCTGCACCGCTATTGCGAGCTGCAGGACGCGGCGGACTTCGTCGGCGTCTCCGAGCTGTTCCGTCACGCCACCTACCGCGTGCAGAACGGCCCGACCAGCCGGGGCTACGACGAGGTCCTTGCGCTGAAGACCCATCACGATCGGAAGCATGCCGACGGTTCGCTGCGCACGAAGCACGTCACCACAAATACCATCATCGAGCTCGGCGCGATGGGGCGCACCGCGAGCACGCGTTCGTACTTCCTCGTGTTGCAGGCCACCGAGGTTCTGCCGCTGCAAGTGGTGATCGCCGGGCGCTACCTCGACACGTTCGAACGCGCCGACGGCGCATGGCGCTTCACCGATCGACTGATCGTGAGCGAGCTCATCGGCGACCTCAGTCAGCACATTCGTGACAATCCGCTCACCAGCTGACCCCAGAAGCACTTCTGGGTCTTAGATCGGACGCCCCGGCGCATATGACACGACCCAGTCGGGCAAAGGCATGAAGGCAGAGCCGCGCAATGCCACGTTCGATGCCGCGTTCGATGCCGTCACCGGCGCCGGTTATCACCGCGACGCGACCGGCCAGCTGGCTAGCTAGCCCGCTGGTTCGACAGTGATCATGTGCTCGGCCCTCAATCGCTCAACGGGCCGTGGGCCAACGTGGTCAGACGCTCGACGCCATTGGCCGTGACGAGCACCATCTCCTCGCCGAGGAACCCACCCGCGTCTGTGGCGACGAGTTCGCGTACCGCGAGGACCATGCCCGCCGCGATGACCTCGGTCGCCAGCGTCTCCGCGTCGAGCCAATGCGCGGCCACCGTGCCCTCGTGACCGAGACCGACCGAGTAGACGCTGCGTGTCGCGGCGTCACCCGGGGCTGCTCCAAACGCGGCCAGTACGTCGGCACCCGTGACCCCGGGCCGGATCGCATCGATAACCCTTGACGTCGTGTCCTGCCAGCGCGAGTGCGCACTGCGTGCTGCGGCGTCGGGCGCACGCGTGCCGCTCCACCAGGTGCGAGCGAGTGATCCCTCGTAGCCGGCCCAGAGCACTCCGCCGGCCAACGCAATGGGTGCGCTGTCGGGGATCGCGTCGTTCGCGGTGGTCCAGTGCAGCGTGCCGCGAGGCCCGATGGGGCCGAACGTTCCGAGCTGCGCGAACTGCGACGTCCCGAGCTCAGACATACGGGCCAGGTATGCGCCCTGCAGTGCCTTGCGCGATGCACCTGCGCGCACGCGCTGGATTGTCGCCACGAGCGCCGATTCGGCGACCGCGACCGCCACGCGCATGCATGCGATCTCGAGATCCAGTTTCTGGCGCCGCATGTCGCGAAGCTCCGGTTCGATGCCGATGATCGACGCCTCGGGGAACGAGGCGCCGAGCAATCCTGCGAACAGCGGCGTCATGCCGTCGACCCCGAGCCGGCGAACGCCCGACCCACCCGGCAGCTTGGCGAGCCGATCGACCATGCCCATCGGGTTCCAGGTCACCGGGAAGTAGTGGTCGGGGGAGATCTCTTCGGGGATGCCCTCGTAGCTGGCCGAAAACGACAGCAGATGGACGTCGCGCGTCTCGCGGAACACCACACAGGTGGGCACGAAACCTCGCGTCATCGACGTCCACAGTCGGCGTACCCCGGTCGCGTAGCGAGCGTTCGCCTCGCGGCCGAAGATGCACGCGTCGATGCCCAGTTCGTCCATGCGCGCGAACAGCCGCTCGGTGCGCTGCCGGCGTAACTCGCGGAAGTCGATCCGGTCGCGGTGCTCGAGCGCACCGGTTCCGATGTCGGGCGTGCCAAGTGAGATGGTCATCGGCGTCCTTCAGTCGAATGGGGAATAGCCGTAGCGGCTCAGTCGTTCGAAACCGTCCTCGGTGACCACTAC
>WLNW01000004.1 GCA_009699605.1 Actinomycetota bacterium
AAGAAGGCTGCACCGGCCAAGAAGGCTGCACCGGCCAAGAAGGCTGCACCGGCCAAGAAGGCTGCACCGGCCAAGAAGGCTGCACCGGCCAAGAAGGCTGCACCGGCCAAGAAGGCTGCACCGGCCAAGAAGGCTGCACCCGCCAAGAAGGCTGCACCGGCCAAGAAGCGCTGACCTTTCTCGGTCTCCATGAAACGGCGGGCGGTGCGGGTCGATCGCGACCTCGCTCCGCCCGCCGTTTCACGTAGACACCCCGATGAACCCAGGCGCCGCGCCCACGAGTGCATCGACCGCATCCGGAGCAGCCCAGTACGACGCCACCCGCACGGTGATGGCCGACGCGCTCGGGAACCGATCATCACAATCGCAATGATCATCATTGCGACAGAACTGATCTTTCACGTTTTCTGATAGCTTTCCCATCCGTCACTCGTCGCGAACCACGCAGTTCGGCGGGTGATCGGATGATGCGTCCATGCGCGCAGAAGCCAAGGAGATTCGCGACCGATGCGAATGCCGAACCTCCGAGCATCCCGACTGCTCCGATGCCAAGAAACTTGGATCGC
The DNA here is from genome assembly GCA_009699605.1 of Actinomycetota bacterium. Taxonomy (GTDB): domain Bacteria; phylum Actinomycetota; class Acidimicrobiia; order Acidimicrobiales; family WLNW01; genus WLNW01. The sequence goes on from WLNW01000004.1 coordinate 567, forward strand.
GGCGCTGGCCATCGCGGTCATCGCCTCGGTGTTGATGCTCGTCACTTCCGCCACCGACCGCGAGACCTCCAGCGAGTCGGCTCTCGTCACCGTGGCCCCCGCCACGAGCGGGAAGGCCCACCCGAAGTCTGTTCCGGCGTCCGCGGTGCCGTTCACCATCGCCAAACTCGCCGGCTCACCCACCATCGCCAAACTCGCCGGCTCACCCACCGTCGCACCACCGCCGTCGCCCACGGTCGTGGCCGTCGCGCCGCCGACCAGCGCTCCCCGCAGCGTGTCCGAAGGCGCGGCCCGACAAACATCGGCGGCGCCCATGTTCGAGACGGTGGCCCCAGCCACCACCGCGTCGGCGGCGCCCCCGGTGACGGCCCCCGCGAAGCGGTGCGCGGTCAGGTTGCACGGCAAAGGCGGCAGCGGTTCGCCTCCCTCCACCGCGGGTGGCGTCACCTACCTGTCGCCCACCGGAAACGCCGCCGGTTGGGGTGGTCGCCAGTGGCTGTACTTCCCCGACAGCGAGTATCGCAGGGCCGTGGCCATCGTCGCGTCGGCCATCGATGGCGAGGGGTGCACCCGGGTCACCGTCGACGGGTTCTCGAACGGGGGTGCGTTCGCAGCCAAGCTCTACTGCCGCGGCGAATCCTTCGGTGGCCGTCTCGCCGGCGTCATCGTCGACGATCCCGTGGTCGACAACGCGGTCAACGGCTGCGCGCCGGCCGCCGGCATCGCCATCACCCTTTACTGGACCGGGGCACTGGCCAGTCAGTCGTACCCCGGCTGGGACTGCGCCGAGGCCGGCTGGACGTGCGACGGGGGCTCCACCATCGGCATCGTCGCCTACGCCGCCGCACTCGGCACTCCGATAAAGGCCAGCCCTCTGGGCGGCCACTCGCCGTACCTCAACCCGCCCGAGCTTGTCCGCTTCTGAGGTGGTCGGCCGCGTTCGGGTACCGGCCACGACTCAGGTGAGCGGCAGCCCGAGCATCCGGATCGCGTTGCCCCGCAGCAGCTTGTAGACGATGTCCTCAGGCACGTTCTTCAACATGTCGGTGGCCACCTGCTTAGTGTGCGGCCACGTCGTGTCGGTGTGGGGATAGTCGGTCTCGAAGGTGATGTTGTCGGGGCCGACGCGCTCGATCATCTCGACCCCCACGTCGTCGCGGAAGAAGCATGCGAAGACGTTGCGGAAGAAGTAGGTGGACGGCGGCTCGGGAATCGAGTCGGCAACGCCGTTCCAACCCCGGTGCTCCTGCCACACGTCGTCGGCCCGTTGGAGCACGAACGGGATCCACCCCATCTGCCCTTCGGAATACGCGACCTTCAGGTTCGGGAACTTCACGAAGACCCCGGAGAACAGGTAGTCCGACAGCGAGATCAGCGAGTAGTTGAAGCTCAGCGTGATCTGGACGGCGGCCGGAGCATCGACGGACGTGCTCGTGGTCGACGACGACGAACCGATGTGCATGTTGACGACCGTGCCGGTGGCCTCGCATGCCGCGAAGAACGGATCCCAGTACGCCGAGTGGATCGACGGCAGGCCGAGCTTGGCCGGACACTCGCTGAAGCACACGGCCCGCACGCCACGCGCCGCGTTGCGCAACACCTCGGCGGCCGCCAACTCGACATCCCACAACGGCACGATCGTGAGCGGGATGAGCCGGCCACCCGAGTCGCCGCACCACTCCTCGACCATCCAGTCGTTGTAGGCGCGCACGCACGCCAGCGCGACCTCCTTGTCCTTCGCCTCGGCAAAGGTCTGACCACAAAAGCGCGGGAAGGTCGGGAAGCACAACGACGCTTCGACCCAGTTGGCATCCATGTCGGCCAGTCGGGCCGCCGGATCCCAGCAGCCTTTGCGCATCGTGTCGTAGGTGATCGGCTGCAGGGTCATCGCCTCGCGAGGAAAGCCTGCCGCCGCGATGTTGCGCCGCAGTGGCACCACGAGATCCTCGTAGAACCACACGTCACCCGGAGTGCCGGTGTCGGTGAATCGCGTCGTATAGGACGCACCACCCTCGAAGCCGACCTCGAGCCGCTTGGTCTCGCAGCGCGGACCGGCCTCTCGGTGCTTCGCCGGAAGCCACGTGCGAAAGAGATGCTCGGGCTCGACGACGTGGTCATCGACGCTGATGATCTTCGGGATCTCGAACGTGCTCACGTGGCCTCCTGGGTTTTCATAGGCGTCGGCTGGGCCGCTGGCTGGGCCGCTGGCTGGGCCATGGTGTTCGCCGCGTCGGCGTCGCGAATGAGCAGCGCCACCGCCGCGCCGACGAAGTACAAGATCGCCACCCACAGGAACGCCTGATGGTAGGCGTCGAGTTGGATCTCTTGGAGCGCTCGCCCCGAGACGCCCGACGCGACCGCTGCGACCGTCTTTGTCTTCAACGTGGTGAACAGCACGGCGCCGAGCACCGCCACTCCGAGTGCGGATGAAACCTGTCGCTGGGTCGAGAACAGTGACGAACCGCGGCCCGTGTCGCTCGGGCTGATGCGAGCAAAGGAGGAGGCTTGCAAGGGGATGAAGAGCAACGGGAGGCACATGCCGCGGCCGAACATGATCAGCCGGATCCACCACAGATCGGTATCGACGCCCACGGCGAGGAACGACAGGTTGATGAGGCCCGACATCAAGAGCCCCGAGGCGATCATGCGTCGGGGACCCACCCGCAGGTAGAGCTTGCCCACGGTGCGCGACACCGCGATGAACCCCAGCGCCTGCGTGAAGGTGCTGAGCCCTGACGTCTGCGGCGACAACCCACGGAGGCGCTGCAGATACAGGGGCAGCACGAACATGCTGCCGACGAACGCACCCATTCCGAAGAGACCGACGACGTTGCCCACCCGGAACATGCGGTCGCGGAACAGGCGGAACGCCAGCATCGGCGCGATCTGCTTCGACTCGAACACTACGAGCAACGCCATGAGCGCCAGGCCGGCTACCACCGGGCCGACGGTGATCGGTGCGGTCCAGCCGCGACGAGGCACCTCGGCGAGCCCGAACAACAGTGAGCCGAAGGCGGCCGCCGACAGTAGGAAGCCACCACGGTCGAACTCGCCGGCGGTGGGCTCGCGATGTTCACGGAGGTAGCGGGCGCTGAACACGAACGCGAACAGGCCGAAGGGGATGTTGATGAGGAAGATCCAACGCCACGAGGTATGCGTGGTGATAATGCCGCCGAGCACCGGACCCATGGCCGGGCCGAGCACGCTCGGTATCGAGAGCACAGCCGACGCACGTGCCCGTTCGTTCGGTGGGAAGGCCCGGTAGAGCATCGATTGGCCGACCGGCACGAGCATGCCGCCGCCCACCCCTTGGGCCACGCGGAATGCGATCAACTGCTCGATCGACTGCGCCAGCCCACACAGGGCCGATCCCAACGTGAACAAGGCCAGCGCAGTCAGGAACACCCGTTTGGTGCCGACTCGGTCACCCAACCACCCCGACGCCGGGATCCAAACCGCCAGGCTCAACAGGTAGGCCGTGACCACCCACTCGAGACCGGTGTCGCTCGCGCCGAAACGGGAGCCGATGGTGGGCAGCGCGACGTTCACGATGGTCACGTCGAGCACGTCCATGAACACGCCGACCACGAACGCAACCGCGACCACGCGCTTGTAGTCCCATGCCGCCGGCGATCGCATCGATTCGACCTTAATCGACCCCGATCAACCGACGCTCCCCCCAGGCGGCGAGAAGCAGCTCGCGCTACCCCCACACCACAGAGGCCGCCGCAATCAGCGCGGCCACCACCAACAGCGTCAGGACCAGCTCACGGAACCGGGCCGGCTCGACGCGGTGCGCGAACGCCCGGCCGACCGACATGCCTGCGGCGAGCCCCGGCAGCCCCACCACCGATGCCACCAGCGCGCCGTGGGTGAGCCGGCCCGACGCCGCGATGAGCCCGATGGCGATGGCGCCCGTGTAGAGCGACACTGCGGACATCGTGCCGCGAAACGTGTCCGGGTCCATTCCGCGGGCTTGCATGGCCAGCACCAAGGGCGGCCCGCCGGTGCTGACGCTCGTGGTCAGCGCTCCGCTCACCACACCCGCGGCGATATCGATCATGCCGCCGGCCCGCTGCAGGCGGAACCCGCGCCACAGCAGCGCAGTGCTCGACAACACCGAAACGGCGATGCCGAGTCGCAACGCGTCACGGCTAACCGACGCCAGCACGACCACACCGAAGGGCATGCCCACGAGCCGGCCGACGCACACCCGCCACATCACCGGATGGTCGATGGTGGCACGGAACTGCAACGACATCGATACGGCCGCGAGCATGCCGTAGAGGACCGACATCACCACTGCATCGCGGGGGCCGATCACTGCGGAGAGGAGCGGCGTCGACAGCAGTGCGTAGCCGAAGCCGGTGAGTGCCTGCACCGCACCGGCGATGGCGGTCACCGCGACGATCGCCAGCACGGCCACCCAATCCACCGCCGGGATCTTAGGACCCGCGAAGTGCCCGAACCGCTACGTTCTTCGCAGCTCGGCATCGCCGCACGTACGAACGAACGCCGACGCACGAACAGGGATCGAATGACCGAGCAGGGCGAGTCGGTGAGGGCGGCCAAGGTGGGGCGCCGCTTCGCCGCGTTCGAGACCCGGAACTTCCGCCTGTATTTCGTCGGTCAGGTCCTGTCGACCGTGGGCACCTGGTCACAGACGCTCGCCGTGACGACCTTGGTCTTCGACCTCACCGGGAAGAGCTCACAACTGGGGCTCACGGTGGCGTTGCAGTTCCTCCCGATGCTGCTCCTCGGGGCGATCGCGGGCGTGGTCGCAGATCGCTACGACAACCGCCACATCCTCATGACGACGTCGTTCCTCCAAGGCTGCCTCGCGGTCACCTACGGCGTGCTCGCGTACACGGGCAACGTGAGCATCCTCACGATCGACCTCATCACGGTGGCATTCGGATCGGTCAGCGCGTTCGAGCGCACGACCATGCAGGCATTCGCGCCACAACTGGTACCGAGCGAGCACACCCAAAGCGCCATCGCCATGGCCAACACCGTCAACGGAACGGCGCGCATGGCCGGCCCGGCGCTGGCCGGCTTCCTCGTGACCCAAGCCGGCGTGGCCGTGTGCTTCTTCGTGAACGCCTCGTCGTTCGGGTTGTTGCTGGTGGCGCTCGCGCTCATGCGGGCCCGCGAGATTCGCGTGCGAGCCATGCTCACCCGAGCGCACGGCGGCATCCGTGAGGGACTGCGGTATGTCCGGGCCACGCCACGCGTGCGCACCCCAATCGTGGTGATGCTCGTCATCGGCACCATCTCGTACAACTTTCTCGTGACCGTGCCATCGGTCGTGGAGTTCACCTTCGAACGCGGCGCCGATTCGATGGGCCTCGTGTTCGGCGTGAGCAGCGTCGGCACGCTGATCGGCGCGTACTTGGCGGCGGGCGTAGCCCCGAGCAACGCACGCGTCGCCGCAAGCCTGGTGGTGATGTGCGGTGCGCTGACCTCGCTCGGGCTCGCGCCCACGTTCGCCTGGTTCGTGGTGTCGATGGTGCCGATGGGGATGGCGTCGGCGTACTTCCAGGCGATGCTGGTGGCGATGCTCCTCCACGAGTCGGATGCAGTGGTGCGCGGCCGGGTCATGTCGCTCTACCAGATCGCATGGCAGGGTACGACACCGATCGGCACGCCCTTGATGGGTCTCGTCGCGCAGCTCACGAACGCCCGCGTGCCATTCGTGCTCGCAGCCGTCGCCACCGGCGCGAGCGCAGCTGTTCTCGCCCGCCCGAAGCGCGTTGAACGGGCGCGGGCTACTGACTCTTGAGCAGCGGCCGACCGGCTGCGAGCATGCGCTCCACCTCGGCGCGCACGCGTGGCATCGCGGCGCCCACATCGGCGAGACGAACCTTGCCTGCGAGTTCGGTCGCGCCCGCGTGGCGAAGCATGGCCACCATCCGCAATTCGATGGCCTCGAGCGCCCACTCCACCACCGGCCCACCGGCGATCGGGTCGTAGTCCACCACCACGTTCGTCGGCGTGTGCGGATCGAGGTAGTGGTAGTGGGGTGCGTCGTCGAAGCAGTCGAAGCGCAGGTGCTCCTGCTGGTCCTCGGTGCCGAACACGTGCAAGGCGAGACCGTCCTCTTCAACGACCGCACCCATACCGACCGGCGCCACGTTGTCGAACTTCGCCCGGGCGTCAGGCCCATAGAACCGCATAATCACCTCCTCGTCGAGGTGGCGGTACTCGATGCCGATGGTCACCGCACCGGCCACCACCATGACCGTGTGCTCGGCGAACGCGGGAACGGGCAGTGTGCGGTAGGTGATCGCCATGGGCCGAGTATCGCCGCGAACGCGCACCGCCCGCGGCCGGGCATCTACGATCTCGCGGCCGGGGGCGGGGGCCCGCGTGCCGAGGAGAAACCACACATGCCACAGAACGTCGAGCCGTTCGAGTTCACCGAGGACGCGCTCCGCTTGCGTCAGTTCATCTTCGAGTACTGGTGCGATCGCGGGTTCGGCCCGAACTACCGCAACGTGCACGAAGCACTCGGCCTCGACCGCCGTCGGATCATGCAGGCCTACAAGCAGCTCCAGCTCGGAATCATCGTCGTGGTGAACCAGGACTCCCAGAACTGCGACCTGCTGAAGGCCCCGCCGTTCTCGTCGTTCCCCAGCCAGGTCGAGCTGTACATCGACGACAAGTTCCACAGCTACATCGGCTGCGCGAGCGAAGCGATGGCGGTGTCGAACATGCCGCCGTTCAAGGGCAAAGAGTGCCGCCTCGAGGCCTACTGCGCATGTTGCCTCGCACCGATCACCATCATCGACAAGGAGTTCGAGCTCCTCAGCTGCGATCCGGGTGGCGTGTTATGGCACGTGACCAAGACGCCGTGGGATTGGGGCAACGTCGACATGGGCAGCATGTGCGACTCGATGAACTTCGTGCTCAACGCCGAACACGCCGAGAACTACGAACGCCAAACGGGCACGCGCGGGGTGCACTGCCCGATCGAGGCCGGCAAGGAGTTCGTGCGCTACACCGGTCAGATCCGCATGTACGACTACCACTGGCCACCGGGCACCATGGATCCCCCGGCGATCATCGAACGCTTCCGGTCAATCGGTTGCGACGTCAGCGCTTGGGGCGAGTGACGCGGCCACCGCGCCTTCAGATTGGCGGCTCACTCTCGTAGGCGACGAACTCGACGACACGACGCGTGAGGAACCCGAGCCGCTCGTACACCGAGATCGCGGCCTCGTTCGTGGGGACCACGTGCAGGAACGGCGTGTCACCCCGAGCGAGCGCCCGCGTCGCGACCTCGGCCACGACCAGTGAGGCGAGGCCGCGACGCCGAGCGCTGTCACGAGTGCTCACCGCGGACACCTCGACGTAGCCGGGTGGGCGCAGGCGTTCGCCGGCCATCGCGATGAGCTCGCCATCGGCTCGGACGCCGACGTAGGTACCGAGCTCGACCGTGCGTCGGAAGAACGGCCCCGGCCGCGCGTGGTCGATCAACGACAACATGTCGTCGACGTCGCCGCCACCCAACTCGACCACCTCCGCCGTGTCACCGCGCCGAGCCGTGTCACCGCGCCGAGCCGTGTCACCGTCGAGCACCATCTGCAACGCCACGCCGCGGCCGGTGTCGTGGAACCCGGGCGGTACCACGACACCGTGCCCCACCAGCACCCCACGCTCCCCCGGGGCGAGCAACGCGGCGAGATCGCGTCCCGCCTCGACCAGGTCGGCCGACGGGTCGACGGCGGTGAAGATCGAGTGCTCCGGCGAGATCCGACGCGCCGCGCCGGTACCCGAGCTGAATCGGGCGAGCGGGCCGGTGAGCGAATGCCAGGCCGGATCATCGAGAACGTGACGCACCGTGGAAGAGTCTCGCACGGGGCGTGCGCCGTCGGGAGACTGATGCCCCGAGGTGGGCCGGCCAGGTGTGCGAAGCTCTTGCTTCGGTCAAGACATGAGGGCAGGTGGCGTGGCGGTCTCCGACAATGCGCGGCGGTTTGGCGCAGGTGTGACCAAAGGTGTGTCCGCCGTGGCAATCGCGCTCGTCATCTCGGCGGTCTGGTGGACGGTCGCGCCGAACAGCCAGCGGGCCATCACCGACACGGCCACCATCGCTCCCCTCACCGGCACGGGCACCGATGCGCGGTCCACGAGCAGCACCACCTCGGCGCCACCCGCGACGACCGCGGTGCCGACCAAACCGCCGTTCGCCGGCTGGGTCAACCCGGCCTCCGCCGGCGCGCCCTTCCCCAAGGCCACCACCAACGGGCTGATCACGTTCCGCGGCAACCCCACACGCTCCTACTACGGCACCGGCCCGATTCCGACGAAGCCCAAGGTCCTCTGGAGCTACCCCAAGGGCAACGGCGGCATGTGCGGCTCGTCGAGCGACACCGACGGGGAACAGACCTGGTGCGGCACCGGTTGGAACGGTCAGCCCTCGGTGTGGGACTACAACGGCAAGACGTGGCTGGCGTTCGGTGCATACGACTATCGCGTGCACTTCCTGAACGCGACCGATGGCAGCGACCTGATCCCCGCGCTCAACACGGGCGATCTCGCGAAAGGCACGGTGAGCGTCGACCCCGATGGCTTCCCGCTCCTCTATCACGGCTCGCGCGACAACTACTTGCGCATCGTGGCGTTCGACCGCGCCGAGCCCACGGTGCTGTGGAAACTCAACGCGAACGATCCGGCGCTCGGTCCCACGCTGTGGAACGACGATTGGGACGGCTCGCCACTCATCATCGACGACTACTTGTTCGAGGGCGGCGAGAACAGCCGCATCAACGTCGTGAAGCTCAACCGATCCTACGGTGCCGATGGCAAGGTCAAGGTCGACCCGAAGATCGTGTGGAGCGCCGCGGGGTGGGACAACGAGCTCCTCCAGTACATCACCGACCAACAGGTCTCGATCGAGAACTCGGTCGCCATCTCCGGCAACACGTTGTACTTCGCCAATTCAGGTGGCCTCGTACAGGGCTGGGACATCAGCGGCCTGAAGGACGGCGCGACCCCCACCCGAACGTTCCGCTTCTGGGCCGGCGACGACATCGACGCGTCGATCGTGATCGACGACGAGGGTTTCCTCTACATCGGTTCGGAGTGGGAGCGCTACAACGACCGGTCGCGCGACGTCGGCCAGATCATCAAGCTCGATCCGCGCAAGCCCGACAACCCGCTCGTGTGGGGCATCAAGAACCAGGTCGCGGAGGGCAAGTCCGGTGTGTGGGGCACCCCGGGGCTCTACAAGGACATGTTGTACGTGCCGACCAACGGTGGCGAGTTACTCGGCGTCGATCGCGCCACCGGCAACGTGCGGTGGCGCAAGAAGCTGCCTGGGCCGCTGTGGCAGTCGCCAGTCATCATCGACGGTGTACTCATCCAAGGTGACTGCAGCGGCGTGTTACACGCGTACGACGTGCGCGACACCACCATCGATCCGCCCCAATTGTGGTCGGTGCAACTCACCGGCTGCATCGAGTCGACCCCCGCCGTTTGGAACGGGCGCATCTACGTCGGCGCACGCGGCGGCAAGTTCTATGCGATCGGAGATTCGTGACATGAAAACCACGACGTCAGGCCTCGACCACATCCAGGACGCGATCGACCGTGACACGCCGCTCGTCGTGGTGTCCGGCGACGCTCACGTCGGCCCGCTCCTCCGTCAGCAGCTGCGCGACTACTGCCCGGCCCCGTACCTCGAACGATTCGACGAGTTCATCGTCCAGCACGAGGCGGCACAAGCCGCAGCGCGCGCTGCGGGCGGTGTGGTTCCGCATTCGTTCCCCGGCGAGGACGTCACCAAAATCGACGGCCATCACGATGCACAGGCCTACGTGCGCGACATGGACGCCGAGGGCGTCGCGGCCGAGGTGCTCTATCACTTCTCACAGAACGACGAACCGATGCCGTTCTTGGTGAACCCGGGGGGCGGACTCGGTTCGGTACCGACGAACGACCTCGAGGAAGGCGCCGTCGGCTACCGCATGTACAACCGGTGGCTGGCCGACTTCGTCTCGGCGGCGCCCGGTCGTCTGCTCGGGCTCGCCTATCTCCCCATGTGGGACATCGCTGCGGCCGTCGCCGAGCTCGAATGGGCCGCTTCGGCCGGTTTGCGCGGGGTGAACTTCCCTCCACCGAGCAGGCCCGGCCACCTCGAGTACAACAACCCCGCGTGGGAACCCTTCTGGGCGGCGTGCGAGGACCTCGGAATGACGCTGAACACCCACTCCGGCAACGCGGCGCCGTTCGACTACTTCGGCGGCCCGGGCGGCCAGGACCTGTTGGTCTACGAGTGCGGCGGATGGATGGCGCGTCGGGCGGTCTGGTGGCTGATCCACGGACGGGTCTTCGAGAACCATCCCAAGCTCAAGCTCGTGATCACCGAGCAGTTCGAGGGCTGGTGGACCAGCACGCTGGCCGAAATGGATGTCGTGTACTCGCGCTTCAACGTCCTCGGTCGCGAGTCGCTGCGCAAGCTCCCGAGTGAGTACGCACGAGAGCACGTCTTCCTGGGCTCGAGCTTCTTGTCGCCCACGCTCGCCGCGGAAGCCGCACTCGAGGGGTACGCGTCGAATGTGTTGTGGGGGCGCGACTACCCGCACATCGAAGGGCTCTTCCACGTGTTCGACGGTCCGTCGGCCGAGCATTCGGTGTCGCGGTTGTCGTTGCGGCACGCCGTCTCCGGGGTACCGAAGCGGGCCGCGGTGCAAATGGCCGGCGACAACGCCATCGACGTGTTCGGGCTCGACCGCGCCGCACTCACCGAGGTTGCGGCGCGCATCGGCGCGCCGACCGCGAGTGAGCTCGCCACACCGGTCGCCACGCGCCCGGCGGTGCGCCCCTTGTCGAACGCGTTCCGCGGCCAGGCCAACCCGCGCGCCCTCTGACGTTCAGTTGATGAACTCGCCTGCGTTCACGAAGATCGCCTGGCCCGTGACCATGCGGGCGCGATCGCTCAGCAGGAAGTTGGCCATCTCGGCCACGTCGTCGTCCTCGGGGATCTCACGAAGCGGCATGTTCGACGCGATCTCGTCGATCACCACCTGCTCGTCGACCCCACGTTGCGCGGCCACGCCGGCGACGTAGCCCTGAACCGCCGGACCCCACATCCACGTGGCCACGACCGTGTTGACGCGGATCTTGTACGGGCCGAGCTCGACCGCAAGCTGCTTGCCGATGTTGCGCAGCGCAGCCTTCGACGATGCGTACGCCATCTGCATGACACGGGGCAGATCCGTCGATTGCGAACCGATCATGACGATCGACCCGCCGTTCGCCTTCAACGCCGGCAGCGCCGCCTGCGTGAGCTGCATGGTGCCGAACACGTTGATGTCGTAGATCATGCGCCACTCGTCGAGGTCGCCGCCTTCGAGACCGCCGAAGCTGTAGTCGTGCGCCGCGACGTGCACGACGCCGTCGATGCGACCGAAGCGCGCGAGCGCTCGCTCGAGCAGTTGATCGCACGCCGCGCGGTTGGTGATGTCGCACGGCAACGGGGCGATTCGCTCGCCGGTGGGGTCGAGCTCGACGCAGATCTCGGTGAGCCGTTCGAGCTGTCGTGCGCCCGCGACCACGTTGGCGCCTTCGCGCAACGCGATCTGTGCGATGTCGTGTCCCAGGCCGGGGCCGACCCCGGAGATGAGGATGGTCTTACCGTCGAGATCGCCCATGGTCGAGCCTTTCGTTTGTTGTCGCGCCGCCGCGGTTCCGACGAGCCGGGCGCCACCGTAGCCGCGGTGTGACGGACCAAACTGCGGTCCGCTCGCCGCGATCATCCTCGACGCGGCGGCGGCCCACGACGGGAGTGAGAACTCGGCCGAAGACGTGTTGGCCGCGCTCGCACTCCCCTGGCTTCTCGACATCAACCCGGTGGCCATCCTCGCCCGCAACGTCGCGTTCGAGCACCTCGCGCGCGATGGGGCGATCGGCATGATCGTCGGCGTGACGGGTCGCGAGCCCGGCCTGCACGTGGCGCGATGAGCGAGGGTCTGCTCAGCCGATCGCGCCGGCCATCGCCGCGCTGGCCAAACATCCGCAGCAGCAGCTTCTCGACGCGACTCGGGTCGTCGCCGCATCCGAGCCTGACCCGCCAGCGAACCACGCCGAGATTGCGCTCGGCCACCATTGGTGTAGCTGAGCGCTATCTCGGCGACCGGATCGTTCGGTTCATGGCTTGCGGCGTGGGGTCGCGGTGCGCTCCCCGTCAGTCGACGGTGAGTTGTCGCACCAGATCTTCCTTCGCCGCTTCGAAGTCATCGAGGGACATGCCCCCGTCGGCGTACTCCGCGTGCACCGCAGCGAGCGCAGCGAGGACCTGGTCCTGCGGCATGCCGTCGGTGATCACCTCGCCGGGTTCCTCGGCGACGCGCTCGTCGCGTCGCACACGCTTGGCCACGGCCTTGTCGTGCCGTGCCTTCTCCAGTTGCCGTTTCGAACTCCGTGCCTTGGCCATCGGCCTCCTCTCCGTGCACCCTCGCTGCTCACGCAGCGGTGGGCGCGTCGGGCACCACCGAATCGAACCTCGACTCGGAGACGACAACCGCGCTCGCTCGCGAAGCGAAGGCTTTGCGGGAGATCGAGCGGATCTGCAAGGAGTCGACGAACGCCGCGAATGGCTCCGTCACGAACGCGCGCGAGGCCGCTCAAAAAGGCCGCGCGCACCACACAACGATGCATCCTGAGAAGATGCGATCACCGTCGTGCAGCAAGCACCCTACAGCAGCCCGGGTCTGAACAGGCCCGAAGCGCGACCGAATGGAAGATGAGCGCTCGGGTGAGCAGCCGGTCTCAGGCTGGGACCCGGGCGCGTTGTTCGACGAGCACCACGGTGTGCGCCACGAGCGCGGGTGCCCACCAATCGACTCAGCACGAGCTTGCCCGTGTCGTGCAACAACGCGTCCACGGTCGCGGGCATCGGGACCGTGGCCAGTGGATCGGGCGACCAAAACGCCGAGCGACGCCGAGCGACGAAGAACCATGAAACGCACAACTCGTGGGCCGGCGAGCGCGTCTACCGAGCCGGCTGCGAGCCATTCATGGCCTGCTGGCGCTCGCGCCGGGTCATTCATCGGTCGAATATGGCTCGGGGTCCCGTGGGCGCCCGGTACGTCGTTTGCGGCGGATCCAGTCGGGTTCTCGGTCTTCGTTGTGGAAGCGGCATTTGAGTTTGCCGTTGCCTGGTGAGGTCAGGCCGCCGAGCGCCCAGGGCTGGTCGTGGTCGACCTCGCACTCGGCCGCGGATTTGTGGCAGTACGGGTGAGAACAGATGCGGTCGCGGACTTCGATGGCCCGCCGCAACGCGCCGGTAAAGTTGCGTTGGTGGCCGACCGATATGACGCGGTCGGGGCCGTCGAACACGATCCGTTCGATCACCGACTGGTCGAGCCAACGCTTCGCCGAACCGGGCGTGACGAACGTGCCCGAGGCGAGCTCACAGGTTCGGGTGAACATGTCGACGCCGACGACCACGGTGAACAGCGGCTTGGGGCGTTGCCCGTCTTTGGGGGTGGCGGCGGCGCGGGTGGCCATTTCGACCATGGCATCGGCGCGGCGTTGTGTCGCGGTGCGGGCCAGGTCATTGACAGTCGGGTCATCCCCGAGTCGGTGGCGGGCTTCAGCCCAATCGGCTTCGAACAGCTCGCGTTCGATGCGGGCCAACACGTCGTGGATGAGCTGCCCGGAGATCGGGTCGAACACGCCGTTCGCGTACCAGGTGTCCTCGAGCGAGCGCGACAGATAGAACCGGCGCCGTCGGTACTGCTTGTCGGCCAGGTGTTCGGCGCGGTCTTCGTCGGCCCGGTAGAGCCAGGCGTCGACCGCGGTGACGAAGTCGTCGAAGTACATGGTCTCGGCCCAGCCAACCAACAGGGCTTCGTCGCGATCGAACACCGTCGCGGTGCGCGGGTTCCGAGCCCGCGCCAACCAGTCGACGTGCTCGGCCGAGATCGGCCCCGCCGCGAACGCGTCGCCGACCAGGCCAAGGCGCGACATCGCCCGACCGCGACGCAGCCGTGCCTTGGCCTGGCGCGGATCGCACCGGGACGTAACCGCGATCCACGCCGCCGCGGTCTGCGCGCCCACTGGCCTCCACGCATCAGACGACGCAAACGCGGCCGACTGAGCGCACGCCAGCGCCTCAACCCGCGACACCTGCGCCAACAACCCGAACAGCGACTCGCCATCGCACCACACCGCCGGATCGAGCCCGTGCAGACGATCGAGCACACCCCGCAGATCACCGAGCACGTCGCCGAGCACGTCGCCGAGCACGTTGTCGAACGCGTCGACGGCCGAGCGCGGTTCATCCAAAGCAACAGCCACAGCACACCCCTCTATGAGCCGGCGAACCAAAGGCAGCGCACGCTGCAAGCACAGAGCCACCCCTGGTGGCACCTGATACGTCGATCATACGAAGGGGGTACGACAGTCGAAGCGGCCCCATGCGGCGCGTGATCCACGACGATCAGAACATTCTCGTACGGCGCGGAACTACGCCCGGCACGAGGGCTGCTACTCGCCCGTGGCTCGAGCCACGACGGGCGGCGCTCATGTGGGGCAACGGTCGACGCGCCACCAACCGCCAGCTCTAGGTGCCCAGGGCGGGACTCGAACCCGCACGATCCCAAAGGACCGTCGAGGGCGATGAGCCAGACAAACATCATGCCGGATACACAAAGAATCTGACAGTCCCACGTGGTCTGAAGCTATGGAGATTGCGACTGAACATAGATGTAGGTGTATGTCCCGCCCATGATCGAAAGCCGTGCGTCGGGGCCGATACTCGCGGAGATCCACAGTCCCAAGTAGTCGGTCTGATCCGAACACGACTTCGTCGACATCGCGACATCGTGCAGCGCGGCCGAGCCGTTGGCCAGAACCGTCCATTTTCCCGTCATACCGTTGCAGAAGTCCGCCAAGACAAACAAGCCGTCCGCCTTGAAGTCAGCCGTCATGCCTTCTGTCGGCTGTCGACCAACTGAAGGACGTATATCGGCGAGTCGCCATTGTCCCAAAAATCCCAAGGAGTCAACGGTCGAGAGCCCCTGTTCTCCCCGAGCTGAAGATCCTTGCCCACTCGGTTCGTCGTGGATGTTCCCTGAACATCCCACCGCTAGCATCGCCATCGTGAGAATCCATGTTGCCATCCGGAAGACGGTTGCTGCGTGCCGAACGCTGCTGATACGGCCAGCGAAGATCATCATCCTGCTTGGAAGTTAAGGCCCCACGCCGCCATGGTTGATACGAGCGGCGAGATCAAGCTATTGCGGCAGGGATAACCCTGCTGCGGCCCGACTGAACCCGTGACGGCGTTGATCCAGCTAGAGCCGTTCCAGCAGGCGTTCGTCGATGTTCCGATCCAGCCGCTCTGGATGCCGACCGCCCGTAGCGAGCCGGAGAGCGAGGCGTAATGAACGGCGCCGCTATCTCCGCCAGCCGTCCCAGCGGTCGTGCGGAACTGAAACGGCCACGTTACTCCGTTCTGAGTCACGTAGGTGATCCCCGTCGGTTGCGACAAGATATAGCCACAGCGCACACCATCGTTGATATAACGTGCGCCGTCATCGCCGGTCGAGCGAAAACCGGTAGTGCACACCGTTAGGCCGGTGCCAGGGTCGCCCACCCCAGCTAGGACAGTCGCGGGGCTGTAAATCGAGTTATGCATACGGCCGATGCCTGGCCGCGTTCCCCCCACTCCGTTCGCGTACAAGCCCGCATCCCAGATCAGTCCCGTGTTGTGCGTGTTCCACGCCGGATTCTGAATGTGTTCCTCGCGGGCGACCGGCCATCCTATGACGTCCCCGTTTGGCGGCGGAATGTTCTGTCCGCCGAAGTAGTTCGCGCCCTGATAGACCCGGGCGTCGGCCCAACCGGCCGCGTTGCGGGAGTCTGGGAGACAATGCCCGGCGGTTAGAACTCCGGGGATACCACCAAAGGTTACCGCAATGTTCGACGTGCAGGCAAGACCGCCTGGCTCCATGCGAAGCTGCAAGCCGCCATAGACCCAGTTCCAGTCACATTTCAGCGCACCGGATCCACTGCACGTCGGATTACCTGTAGGAACGGCGTCTATCGGCTTCACAATCCGGATCGGCTCGTTCAGGAACTCCCTCGCGATCACCGCGGCTTCAACGGTGTCGCTTTCGACCGCCATGATGATCTCGTCGGTCTGTATGGAGAATCCGATCGACTGTACCGAACCGAAGGGAGCCCATAGCGGTGCCGTCCGAGATAAACGATCCCGGATCCGGCCTGCCAGCTCTTCTAGGTAAAGCGATCCGTAGCGCTTTACGTCGATCCGCCCGATCGACCTGAATTCGGCTTCGGCGTGAACGGCTCGATCTACGACTTCGTTGTTCTCAGCTATTGCGAAGTAGACGACAGTCGAGTCAATGCCGGCAGACGAGTCGAGCCAATAGCCCATGTAGTTCTGCGGTTGTTCCCGACGTAGCGTTTCCGCAGTCCTCATCGCGTAGCCCTGAATCGCGTTTCGGAATACCATCTGTACGGCTTCGTCGGCGGTAACCGCAAGTCCAGCGTACGTGGCGGGTTCGGTCGACTGGCTGGCACCGTAGCGTTCTGGACTTGCGATTAGATCAGCGACGAACTGTAAATCGGAGCGAAGTCCGAGGGCTGCTCGTAGCTCCGAGACGCGTAGAATCTCCCAATCGTCAACTTTGCGGGCGGCAGCGGGAATGTCCTTTGGCAAGGTGCCTGATGGCGGTGCACCGCGTGGTGAACTGCTGGCAGCATTGCCAGAGTTTTCTAGAAGGGCGAGCACGACAATCGCGATCACAATAGATGCGGAGACTCGTCTCATGAGGAACCCCCCGAGGCGACCCGTTTGAAGCAAGAGCCTGTCCAGAACCTTCGCATGGAGGCCTAGGACTGTCAATCCTGTCCACACGAGAGCCTCCACTGAACCCGGGGCGATTCAAACCGAGCCGCGTGCCAGGGCAGTGCGGGGCCCGGTCCGTGCGCGTTTCGTGCGCGTCGGCCGACTTCTGAGCGGATGGCGAAGAATTCCGCGCCACCAACCGCCAGCTCTAGGTGCCCAGGGCGGGACTCGAACCCGCACGATCCCAAAGGACCCGAGGGGTTTAAGCCCTCTGCGTCTGCCATTCCGCCACCCGGGCCTATCCCCACCGTAGCCGTGTGACCAGCGAACTATCGTCGCCACATGGACCACGCCGCGTATTGCACGCTCACCCGCGACGAGATCGACCGCTATGCGGACACGATCGACGGAGCCGACCTGTCGGCACCCGTGCTCACCTGCCCTGGTTGGACAGTGCTCGCGCTCACCAAGCACCTCGGCGTGGTACATCGGTGGGCCGCCCAGATGCTTCGCGACGGCGCAACCGAACGACTCGACTTTCGTGACGTCGACCGCGACCTGCCCGCAGACCCGAGCGGCTACGCGGCCTGGTTGCGCGACGGCGGCGGCGCGCTCGTCGACATGCTCGCCCAGCGAGAGGCCGACGCGGCAGTGTGGACTTGGGGCCCGGCCCACAACGCCGGCTGGTGGGCCCGCCGTATGGTGCACGAGACGCTCATCCACCGCGCCGACGCGGCCGAGGCGCTCGGCGGCGAGTTCACGACCACGGCCGAGCTCGCGGTCGACGGGATCGACGAGTTCCTCGCCAACCTTCCGTCGGCTGCGGCCTCGTTCGCCCCCAACGTGCTCGAGCTCACCGGCCAAGGCGAGAGCCTGCACTTCCACGCCACCGACGCGCCCGGCGAGTGGATGGTCACCCTCACCGCCGATGGTTTCATGTGGGGCCACGGGCACGGCAAGGGCGACGTCGCCGTGCGCGGTCCGGCTGCCGACCTCCTGCTCATGGCCTACGGCCGCACCCCCGCTGATCACGGGCGCCTACAGCGCTTCGGCGACACCGGCCTACTCGACCGCTGGCTCGCCTACTCCGCTATCTGAACGAGGCGCGATCTGCACCACGCAGGCCTTCTGAACGAGGCCCACTGGGACGAGTGTCAGAGGGGGTGGGGATCATCGTTGAGTGGAAGCAACGTCACTCCGATTCGCCCATGCGGCCCGCACCATTGCCGACGTCACCCGTCTCCGCGGGCTCGACGCACCGACCTTTCGCAGCCCACCGAGCCTCGCCGGCGTGCAACGTTCGCTCCGCAGGCGAGGCGGTTCGGCCACGGTGTCGGTGCGGCTTCATCAACGTCCATGGGCCGCGGTCCTCGCCGACATGATCGACGGCGTCATCGTCGCGAACCGCCTCTCCGGCACCGCCGCCGACACCGTGCGCACCGCCCTGTGGCAGGCCGTCGAGGGTGCGGCGGTGATCGCCGCCTGACGCGACCTGATCGGCCACGGCCCCTTGATCACGTCGAGCGCAGATCTCCGCCACTAGAACGACTGTCGTGTCTCCGTTGAACCCTGCGCAGCAAGAGATCATCGATCGTCTCCGCGGCACGCGCGACGAACGCCCGGCCTACGACGCCGAGCTCCGACACCACATCCGCGCCACGCTCGAGCACGGCACCGCCGATGCCGCGGCCGAGCTCGGCCCCAACCAGACCATCTTCGTCAGCAAGTCGCGCCTGGCCGGCGTACACGGGTGCGAGGAGCGCTTCGTCCTCGACGACTTCAGCTGGTCGATCCCGGCGGCGCGTGGCAAGGTCGCGCACAAGGCCATCGAGTACGCGCTGAACGTCCGCGAAGCCCCCGTGCCCCTCCGCCTCGTCGACGATGCCCTCGCCCGCCTCGAGAGCAACGATGACTCGTTCGGTCAGTGGCTGCAAGGGCTCGACGAGATCGAACGAGCCGAGCTGCGGGGCGAGGTCAACGAGCGCGTCACGCAGTTCCTCGAGTGCTTTCCCAGCCTGCCCCGCTCGTGGCGGCCCGGCACCGAGATGGCCATTCGCCAAGACCTGCACGGCGGCAAGATCGTGCTGTCCGGGCGCGTCGACCTCACGATCGGCGTGCCCGACGGGCTCGTCGCGGGCAAGGTCATCATCGACCTCAAGACCGGTAACCCGCGGGCCGTGCACTTCGACGACCTCCGTTTCTACGCGCTGATCGAGACCATGCGCCTGGGCACTCCACCGCTGCGTCTGGCGAGCTACTACCTCGATCAGGGAACGATGCATCCCGAAGATGTCTCCGAGGCGCTGCTCGAATCCGCCGCGAAGCGCACGATCGACGGCGTGGTCAAGATGATCGAGCTCGAGATGTTGGCCCGTCCGCCCCGCCGTTCACCGAGTGCGTTGTGCCGTTGGTGCCCGGTGCTGCCCAACTGCACCGATGGCACGTCCTGGCTCGCGAATCGCGACGACACGAGCGACGACCCGCGCGGCGGGGACGACAGCAACGGGTAGCGGGTGCCAGACTGCGCGGATGGCCTACGTGCTCTGCGACGTGGTCGACCGCGTCGCCACCATCACCCTGAACGACCCGAAACGCCGCAACACGATCAGCCTCGCCATGAACGAGGAAATCGTCGCCTGCATCGACGATCTCGAATCGCGAGATGATGTCGGCGCGATCGTGCTCACCGGCACGGCCCCCGCGTTCTGTGCCGGCGCCGACCTCGACGACCTGCGCACCTGCAGCGGCGCCGACACGCTCGGGCAGATCTACGCCGGCTTCCTTCGCATCGCGCACACCACATTGCCCACGATCGCCGCCGTGAACGGTGCGGCCGTCGGCGCGGGCATGAACATGACACTCGCGTGCGACGTGATCATCGCCGCCCGGAGCGCCAAGTTCGATCCGCGATTCCTTCAGATCGGCATCCATCCCGGCGGCGGCCATACGTGGCGGTTGCGCCGCATCGCTGATCATCAGACAGTCATGGCACTGGTGCTCTTCGGCGAGCAACTGGACGGCGAGAACGCCGCGCGCGTGGGGCTCGCGTGGCGCTGCGTCGACGATGACGCACTCCTCGATGAAGCCACCCGCATGGCCGCTCGCGCCGCTGCAGCGCCGCCTGCGCTCGTGCGGCGGACCAAGGCAACCATCATGTCGCTCGCCGAGGTCACATCCTCCGAGGCCTCCGTGGCCCACGAGCTCGACCCGCAGGTGTGGTCGATGCAACAGCCGGCGTTCCAGGAACTGCTGGGCAAGTTGCAACGCAACCTCGGAAAGGGCTGACCCGTGTCGTCGTCGATCCCGATCGGTTTGGCGATCGCCATGCTCGGCTTCGCGGTCTACATGCAGTACCTCTCGCAACGCAGCGCCGCGGGGATCCTGGGCAACAACGGTCCGGGCATCCGCATCGCCGAGACCAAGAAGTGCGAGCACACGTGGGCCGCCGCCCAACGCGTCGCCGCGCCGATCTACCGCCTGATCGCCCTGAGCCTCGCCGGCACCGCCGCCGCCACGGTCGCCCTGTCGTTCGTCAACCCCACGGCGGCCTTCATCGGCGCGATCATCGTCGGGCTCGGCATCGAAGTGTTCTTCCTCGGCGCGGCAAGCGTGCGCGCGCGCAAGGCCGCCGACGCCATCGATTGCGAGCACTCGCGCCTGGCCAAGCTGCAGCGAGCGCAGGCGAAGAAAGGGAAGAAGGGAAAGTCCCGCAGCGCGGAACCGTCGTCCGCGTTCTCGCCGGCGCACCGCCGAAAGAAAAGGCGCCACTGACTCACGCAATCGAGCAGCAGCGGTGCTCGTTCAGAACCAGGCCGCGCCGATCTCTTCGCGCCGCATCTCCCACTCCTCGGCGGTGACGGCGTAACGGACGTGGTCTTCCCAGACACCGTTGATCTCGAGGTAACGCTCGGCGAGGCCCTCGGCGCGGATGGCGAGTTTGGCGACCACGCGATGGCTCGCCGCATTGCGCGGAATGATCGAGATCTGCAGCCGGTGCAGGCGCAGTTCGTCGAACGCGTATCGGCACAACACCGCGACCCCCTCAGGGGTGTAGCTCTGACCGGCGTACTTCTCGTCGATCCAATAGCCGACGTACGCGTTCTGGAACGGCCCCCGCTGGATGTTGGTGAGGTTGATCTCGCCGGCGAAGTCACCGGCAACGAACACCCCGAAGCCATAGCCCGCGCCCATCTGACGCTCGCGGTCGCGGGCGTTGCACCGAACGGTGAACGCGTGCGGATCCTCGATCACGTCGGGCGCACCGACGGGGCGAGACGGCTCCCACTTGGTGAGCCACGCACTGTTGCGGCGGCGCACCTCGCGCCATTGGCTGAAGTCAGAGGGCGAGAGCGGGCGCAACAGCACGCGACGACCGAACAGTGCAGTCATGGCATCAGCGTTGCAGGATCTCGGCCAACGCGCCGAGCAACAGCGTGACGTTGCGCGGACGAGCGGTGTGGCCCATGCATCCGATGCGCCACACCTTGCCCGCGTAGGCGCCGAGCCCGCCGCCGACCTCGATGCCGTAGCGCTCGAGCAGACGGCGGCGCACCGCAGCTTCGTCGAGACCCGCGGGCAGGTCGGTGGGCACCACGACGGTCGTGAGCTCCGGCAGGCGATGACCCTCTTGCGCGAACAGCTCGAAGCCGAGGTTTTGCAAGCCTTCTTGCAGCAACGCTCCGCATTCGGCGTGCCGGGCCCACGACTGTTCGAGGCCCTCCTCGAGGATGACACCGAGACCGGCGTGCAGTGCGTAGACCATGGAGATCGGCGCGGTGTGGTGATAGGCCCGCGCCCCTTCGCCGGTGACGTACTTCTTGATCATGTTGAGATCGAGATACCACGACTGCGGCGTCTCGACGATGCGCTCGATCGCCCGCGGGCTCACGGTGAGCGGAGCGAGGCCGGGCGGCACCCCAAGGCACTTCTGCGTACCGCTGTAGGCGAGGTCGATGCCCCACTCGTCGATCTCGAGCGGGATACCACCGAGCGATGTGACGCAGTCGACGAGCAACAGCGCGTCGCCCTTGTTCGCACCGAGCTCGGCCACGTCGTTGCGCACACCGGTAGATGTCTCGGCATGCACGACCGCGATGATGCGCGGCGACGGATGAGCGTCGAGCAACTGCTGCGGATCGATCGCCTTGCCCCATTCGACATCGACGCGATGCACGTTGGCTCCGGCGCGCGCCGCGACGTCGCACATTCGGCCACCGAAGACGCCGTTCACCCCGATAACCACGTCGTCACCGGGGCGCACCACGTTCACGAAAGACGCTTCCATGCCCGCCGAACCGGTTGCGCTCACCGGGAACGTGAGCTGGTTGGCGGTACGGAACACGCGGCGCAAGCGCTCGTTCGTCTCGTCGAGCAAGGCGACGAACTCGGGGTCGAGATGGCCAAGCACCGGCCGGGCGAAGGCGGCCATGACCTCGGGATAGGGATTGCAGGGGCCGGGGCCCATGAGGATGCGGTCGGAGAATGGCATACGTCGGCGATGGTATCGAGCCGAGCACAGCCACGTTGTGGCGGACGGCCGAACGCGACCGTTAGTCGTGCCGCATGCTCATGACCAGGCCGTCGAGGATGTCGCTCTCGGACACGACACAGTTCGCGAGGTCGAGCTGGCGCATCAACTGGACGAGAACGCACAGGCCACCCACGATTACGTCGGCGCGCCCTGCTTCGAGGCCGGGGTTGTGGATGCGATCCGCGCGCGGCTCGGTGGCGAGCGTACGGAAGACGTCCTCGACCGCGGGTCGCGTGAGGAGGAAGTGGTGGATCTGATCACGGTCATACGACTCGAGACCGATCTCGACCGCGGCGGCGGTCGCCACCGTGCCCGCGAGTCCGACAAAGGTGCGCGCCTCGGCCATGGCGGGGTACTCGCGGCGGACTTCGTCGATGTAGGCCTCGGCCACCGACAGACACGCCAGCAGTTCCTCGGGGCGAGGAGGGTCGTGCTCGATGTACTTCTCGGTGAACCGCACACAACCCATGTCGACCGAGCGGGCGAACTCGCATTCGGTGGTGCCGTAGGAGAACTCGGTAGAGCCTCCTCCGATGTCGACCACGAGAAACGGCCCGAGGGCCGGGTCGAGCTCGGCCGTGGCCCCGAGGAACGACAACCGGCCTTCCTCCTGCCCCGACAGCAACGTCGGCGCAACCCCGATGATCTGCTCGGCGGCACCGAAGAAGTCATCACGGTTGGTGGCATCGCGCGCGGCCGACGTGGCGGTGAGCCGGGTCTTGGTGACCCCGTGGCGATCCATCACTTCGCGGTACTCACGCAGCACGGCGGAGGTCCGCTCGATCGCGCCAGCAGTGAGCGTGCGTGTTTCGTTGACTCCCTCGCCGAGGCGCGTGATGCGCATGAGGCGTTCGAGGGGCTGCGTGCCGTCATGCACGAGCAGCCGCGTGGAGTTCGTGCCGCAGTCGATGGCCGCGTAAATCTCAGCCATGGTTCACCTCGACGCGAGCGTGCGCTGCGTGATCGACCTCGTGCAGGTGATCGGCCACCCATTGCCCGATGGGATCGTCGCCGCCCGCGAGCCACCATCCGTAGTGGGCATGAAGACATTTGACCCCGACGCGGGTGCCACCGACGCCACCACTGGGGCGGGGGCCTTGATGGTCGGCCGGAATGCACGCGTCGCGCTCGGCCGCATAGCGGGCGTGGGCCTCGCCGACCTTGTCGAGGCCGACGTCGGCTTCGGAGCGGTTGACCCCACCGGTGGTCTCGAGCCGGCTCACGAGGAGCCGTTCACGCGCGCCGATGAGCCAGTACCGCGTGGGCATCGGGCGTCCGTCTGCGAGGAACGGCTCGTTGCGGATGACCACCGGCCCACCGCCGGCGTCGCGCACGACAACTTCGAAGCGACCTTCAGGCGTCCGCCCGAGCAGGGCGGCCACCGCGTCGCGATCGGTCACTTGCGGCGAAGCTTGCGGCGAAGCTTGCGGCGAAGCTGGAAGAGGACAAACAGGAGACCCAACACCGGTGCGAGCCGCTTCAGCACCGGAGCGCCGGCGGTGTCGAGCAGATCGACCGCTTTTGGCTCGGGCATGTTTATCTTGCGGGGACCGGTGCTGACCGGCGCGACCGCGGGTGCCTCGTCGGTGACGACGCGAGCGGGGCCGGTGGTGGCGGGCGCGTCGGCGGCGGCCGGAGCAGCATCGATCTCGGGCGCAGCGGTGTGGGCTTCGGCGACCTTGGCCGCGTCCTCCTCCTCGAGCAGCTTCTCGAGGTTGTCTGCGAACTGGGTCATGAGCTTGGCGCTGATGTCGGCCATAACCCCGCGGCCGAACTGCGCGACCTTGCCGGTGACCGTGAGGTCCGTCTTGACCTCGACCTTGGTGCGATCGCCGACCGCCGTGAGCTGTGCGGTGATGAACGCCGACGCATTGCCCGCGCCGCGAGTGTCGCGACCATCGGCCTTGAGCACGGCACGCTTCGCGTCGTCGTCCTTCTCCATGAACTGCGCCGCGCCCTTGTACTGCGCGGTGATCGGCCCGACCTTGACCTTGACGATCCCGCGGTACTCGTTGCCCTCTATCTCCTGAAGCTGCGCACCAGGCAGGCAAGGCGCTATGCGTTCGACGTCGGTGAGCACCGACCATGCCTTCTCGAGGGGCGCACTGACTTCGAAAGCGTTGTTCAGTTCCACTCGGTGAGGTCCTCCGCTGTGTCGATGTCGACCGGGCTACCTGGGCAGGCTACCGGAACCACGAGGTCCGGCCGACGCCGCAGCAACACGCGCGCCCCTTCGTCGCCGCTCGTGGGCAGGTCGTCCCAGAGCGCGGCGTCGATTTTCACCGGTGGGGTGCGTTGCCCATCGAGCACCGCAACCGCCAAGAGCGCATCGGCCTGTGCCACGAGCCGCCAGGCCTGCGCAGGGACAAAAGGCTGGTCGCCGAGTCCGACAACGATGGCCGAGTGGCCCGCGCTCCGGGCGTAGGCGAGTGCAATCTGCAACGAGGTGGCCTGTCCGGATTCCCAGTGCTCGTTGTGCACCACGTGGACGCCCGGCGGGAACCGGATCGATGTCACCGCAGCGGCGCCCGTGATCACAACCGTCTCGTCGAGTGCCGCTTCGTGCGCGTGTTCGACCGCGTGTTGCAGCACCGGCCGCCCCCACAGGGGGGCCAGCAGCTTGTGCGTCGCACCGTGAAACCGCGTGCCGCCTCCTGCCGCGAGCACCACGGCGAGAATGGTCATGTCGCCTAGCGTGGCACGCGTGAGCGACCCGACCACCACGTTCCCGCGCGAAATACTCGAACCCTCCGACGTCAGCGTGACGATGCTGCTCGCCGACGCGGCGCAGGTCGCGGACGGCAAGTTGTTCATCCTCGGCGGTGGTCTCAATGCGGTGGGCCCCCGGCCCCAACCCCTGGCGATCGCGCTGTTGCTGTCGGTGCCCTGGGACCGCGCCAACATCTCGCACCAGTGGTCGATCGAACTGCTCGACGAGGACGGCCATCCCGTGCCGAACGCCCAGGATCCTGTTGCGGTGCGGGGCCGTTTCGAGGCCGGGCAGCCAGCCGGGTTGCAACCGGGCACGCCGCTGGGCGTGCCGTTGGCCATCAACTTCGCCACGCTTCCCGTGAAGCCCGGGTCGAGCTATATCTGGCAGCTCCTCATCGAGGATCGAGCCCGCCCCGAATGGCGGGTTCGATTTCACGTCCGCGCCGGTTGAGCGGGGCCGCATCGGTCGTCCGACGGGCCGACTCGTGGGGTCGTAAGCTCGCCCCATGACGAGCACCGATGCCAGGCACGATCGCGGTTCCATAGTCGACCTACCTGCTTGGCTCGCGGGCGTCGGCCCACGCGAAGAATCCGTGCACATCGCCCGAACCCACGTCTTCGCCGAGACGAGCACCGACACCGACTACATCTGCTCGACCATCTCGCACGACGTGTACTTCGGTGTGCCGGTGCGCACACGCGAAGGCAACCTGATCCCCGATGGCACGGTGCTCACCACCTACGACCAGGTGCGCGGCTACTACGAGGGCCGCGCCGGGTCGTACGTCGTGCTCGCGTCAGCGCAGCTGAAGAGCATCTCGACCAATTGGTATCTGTTCAACGAGAGCGCCGCCACGCTGCGCGGCACGGGCATGATCGGCCACGTCGATGCCACCGACCGCGAGTGGGTCGTCAACAGCGCGGTGCTCTTCCCCACTGCCCCCGACGGCATCCGCGGCGAGGTCTGCGTCACCCGCTACCCCTTCATCGACATCGTAACGAACGACGTCGAGTCACCAGTCCCACCGACCGATCCCCGCACCTACCTGCCGCTGCGCGAGATCGAACACTGCGCACTGCTCGACCGGTTCCTGTCCGGTCTCCGGGCGCACGATCCGGCCCGCATCGCGGCCGAGCTACGGCCGAGTCACAGCATGGCCGTCCGACTCGACGACTTCGCGGGCCACCAGCGCGTGTTCACCGCGACCACGGGCGCCGACGCCGAGAGCGCGTTCGCGCAGATGTTCGGCGATGTGCGCGACCTCCTCCTCGTCACCCGGCTCGCGACCGACTGGTACGTCTTCGCCGAATACCTCGGGCAACTGCCCGATGGATCCATCCGTCGTCTCGCGCTCACCCACCCCGTCGAGAATGGTCAGCTCACTGGCACATTCGGCTACGGCCGCGACGAAGCCTGACGCAGTAGATCAGGCCGGGAGGCGCTCAGTGGATCGGGCCGTCAGTCTCGCGTAGTTGGCGTGCGGCGCGACCGGTGCGCAGCCCGATGATCTCGGCGCAGATCGAGATGGCCGTCTCCTCGGGTGTGCGCGCGCCGATGTCGAGGCCTATCGGCGACTGCAGTCGGGCGAGCCCCGCGGCGTCGACCCCGGCGTCGCGCAACCGCTTCGTGCGATCGTCGTGTGTGCGACGCGAACCCATCACCCCGATGTAGCCGACGTTGGTGGCGAGAGCGCTCACCACCGCCGGCACGTCGAACTTCGCGTCGTGGGTCAGCACGCAGATGACGTCGCGCATGCCGAGCGTCGCGCCGACCTTGTCCAGCAACCGGTTCGGCCAATCAACCAAGACCTCATCGGCCATGGGGAACCGGGCCTTGGTTGCGAACACCGGGCGCGCATCGCACACCGTGACCCGATACCCGAGCACCTTCGCGACCCGCGACAAGGCGGCGGTGAAGTCGACTGCGCCGAAGATGAGCATCTGTGGCGGCGGCGCGTACGACTCGATGAACACCGAGACACTGGTCTCGTTGGCTTCACCGTTCGCGCCGTAGTGACGAACGCCGGCCCGGCCCGCCTCGATCTCGCCGAGAGCATCGCGTGTGACCACGCGGTCGAGATCCGCATTGCCGAGCGTGCCGATTGGTTCAGTGTCGGGGCGTACGAAGAGGTGTGCACCGACGCCATGGCCTTCGATCACGGTCGCGAGCGCGGCCGGCTGTTGGCTGCGGATCGCGTCGCGTACGTGTGTGAAGATCTCGCCCATTTCCGGCTACCAATCGAGGGGTTCGAGGAAGAGATGAATGGTGCCGCCGCAGGTGAGCCCCACTGCGAACGCTTCATCGTCGCTGTAGCCGAACGTGACGATGCGTCGGGTGCCGGTGGCGATGACGTCGAGCGCCTCGGCGACCACCGCTCCTTCGACGCAGCCCCCCGATACGGATCCCGCGACTTCGCCGTCCTCATTGACCGCCATGGCCGCGCCCGGAAGACGCGGGCCGGAACCTTCGAGGTCGACGACGCGAGCGATGGCGATGCGCTTGCCTTTCTTCTGCCAGCGATCGAGGTCGTTCAGGATCTCTCTCATGTGGCGATCACCTCGGCGAGTTGCTCGAGCGAGTCGAGCGAGTGTCCTTCGATGAACGAGTGTATGTAGGGCAATGCAGCTGCCATGCCCTGCGCCAACGGCGCGTAGCCGGGCGACGCCTTGAGCGGGTTCACCCACACGACCTTGTGGGCCACTCGCGACAAGCGGGCCATCTGTTCGGCCATCACCGCCGGCTCGCCGCGGTCCCAGCCATCGGAGAGGATGACCACGATGGCGCCGCGTGCCATACCCCGTTGACCCCATTCGTCGTTGAACTGGCGCAGGCCATCGCCGAGGCGGGTTCCGCCCGACCAATCCACGACGCGGTCGGCGGCCCGATGAATGGCCGCGTCGGGGTCGCGCGTCGACAGCTCACGCGTGATGCGCGTGAGGCGGGTGCCCAGCGCGAACGCTTCCACCTTGGTGCGTCCCACCACCGCGGCATGCACGAAGCGCACCAACGCACGCGAATAGGCCTCCATGGAGCCGCTCACGTCGAGCAGGAGCACGAGCCGCCGGGGCCGTTGGCCCGGCTCGGTGAACGATCGATGGATCGGCTCGCCCCCGGACCGGATCGCGGCCCGCACCGTTCGGCGCAGATCGGGCCGGCCCCGCGTGCGCTTCGACCGAACCCGTCGCCTCGATCGGCGAGGCGACCCCACCAAGTGCATTCGCGACATCAGCTGGCGGGCCTCGGCGAGCTCGGCTGCGGTGTACTCGGCGAAGTCCTTGTGCGCAAGGACTTCGGTGGTGCTGAACCTCACCGTGATGACGTCGTCGCCTTGATCGTCGCCCTCGGGCGCGTCGGGTTCGTCGTCGTTGTCCTCGTCTGTGGCGATGGTGAGGTGTTCGACGTCGCCATCGTCGCGCGACTCGTAGCGCCTGCGCATCCACAACGCATCGAAAACCCGGTCATAGAGCGGGATGTCTTCGGGTCGCCGCACGAGCGTGGCGCGACCGGCCCAATAGACGGCGTCGCGAGTCGCGATGCCGACCTTCTGCAGCGCGTCGACAAACAGCAGCGTCGAGCTCATCGGGACGACGAGGCCCTCGGAGCGAAGGAACCGTGCGAACGCGACCGCTACTCGCTCGACGTCGGGAGGAACACCCTGAAGCTCAGAGGATGCGACCACGGAGTGCCTCGAGGATCATGCCCACGCCGTGTGCTTCGACCCGTTGCTGATCCTCGCGGTACTTAAGCAACGTGCCGAGCGTTGCGGTGGTCGCGGCCTCAGTGATGTCATCGGCGCCCAGCAGCAGCAGGGCCTGCGCCCAGTCGATCGTCTCGGCGACCCCCGGCGGCTTGTAGAGCCCGAGGCCGCGGAGCTCCTGGGTAACCGCGGCGACCTGCGCGGCCAGATGCTCGGACACGCCCGGCACGCGTAGTCGCACGATCTGCACCTCGCGCTCGAACGTCGGGTGCTCGACCCAGTGGTAAAGACAGCGACGCTTGAGCGCATCGTGCACGTCGCGTGTGCGATTCGACGTGATGATCACCACCGGCGGTGTGGTGGCGCGGAACGTCCCGAGCTCGGGCACCGTGACCGAGTAGTCGGCGAGGATCTCGAGCAGGAACGCCTCGAACTCGTCGTCGGCGCGGTCGACCTCGTCGATCAGCAACACCGGCGGGGGGCCGCCCAGATCCTGCACGGCGCGCAGCAACGGGCGCCGCACCAGGAAGCGTTCGGAGTAGAGGTCGCTCTCGATCTTGTCGATCTCGACGTCCTGGGTCTGGCCCGCGGTCTCGATGGCCCGAAGGTGCAGCAATTGCTTGCTGTAGTCCCACTCGTAAACGGCTTGTGCGACGTCGATGCCCTCGTAGCACTGCAGGCGGATCAGCTCGCCGCCCGTCCATGCCGCGAGCACCTTGGCCACTTCGGTCTTGCCGACACCGGCTTCACCTTCGAGCAGCAACGGCCGCCGCAGCCGCAGCGCCAGGAAGATCACCGTGGCGAGTCCGAGGTCGGGTAGGTAGTCGTGCGCCCGCAGCGCGGCGACGACCTCGTCGACCGACTGCGGAACACCGGGAGTAGGCAGTCCAGAGGCAGACATCGCCGCCAGGGTAGTGCGCCCTCGCCTGCCGCCCCCTCCCCTCCCGCCTTTTGGGTCGCCAACCGCGCGCCTGGACGCACACCTCACGACCCAGAATCAGGACCGGGGCGCACCCCCGCCTTTTGGGTCGCCAACCGCGCGCTTGGACGCACACCTCACGACCCAGAGCGAGCAGAGGTCGGCATCTGCGATCGACCGCTAGGGTCGGGTCCATGCGGGGGATCGTGTTCGACGGTGACGGGCTGGTGTTCACCGACGCGCTCGAGGTCCGCCCGCCCACGTCGGGCGAGGTGCTGGTGCGCATGCTCGCCTCCGGGATCTGCCACAGCGATCTCAATGTGGTCGACGGCTCCAGCCCACGCGTGGCGCCCATCGTGCTCGGCCACGAGGGCGCGGCCGAGGTGATCCGCGGCGCGGCCGACGTCACGGGGTTCGCACCTGGCGATCGAGTGGTCATTGCGACCATCACACCGTGCCGCGCCTGTCGGGCGTGCGCCGCCGGACGTCTGTCGGATTGCCCCAGCGCGTTCGGTACCGGCGAACGCCCGTTCATCTATGACGGGCGCGCCACCGGGCGCTACGCGAACGCATCGACCTGGGCCGAGGAAGTGGTGGTGAAGGCGTCGCAGCTCTTCCCCATCGGTGACCTCGCTCCCGCCGGCGCGTCGCTGCTCGGTTGCGCAGTGTCGACCGGTTACGGCAACGTACGCAACGTTGCCCAGGTGCAACCCGGCGACACCGTCGCGGTCATCGGCATCGGCGGAATCGGCGCCAACGTGCTGCAAACTGCGCGGCTCGAGGGCGCATCGCGCATCATCGCCGTCGACGTGAACCCGTCGCGCCGCGACATCGCGCTGCGCTTCGGCGCGACCGACGTCATCATCGCGGACCGCGACGACGACCTCGTGGCGGCGGTCCGCGATCTCACCGGCGGTGGTGTCGATCACGCCTTCGAGTGCGCGGGGCTCATACCGACCGTCGAAGCGGCGATCGCCATGACCGCGCCGGGCGGCACCGCCGTGCTGATCGGCATGCCACCTCGAGGCGCTCGCGTGAGCTTCGATATCGATGCGCTATTCCGTGGGCGCCGCATCGTGGGCAGCCTCAATGGCGCCTGCGATCCGGCACGCGATTTCCCACAGATGATCGAACATGCAAAGGCCGGACGGTTGAACCTCGACGACCAGGTCACCCAGGTGTTCGCAGTCGCCGACTGGGCCCAAGCGATCGCCGCCACCCGCTCGGGCGCCGTCGTGCGCAGCATCCTCGACTTCACGAGCTGATCCTCAGGCGGCGAGCCGCGCCGGCCGCAGGTCACGCATGCGCGATGCGACACATCTCTGCCGGAACCTGATCTCGCCCTCCGAGAAGCGCGCGACTCGATACCCCGCCGCGACGAGCCGGTGTTGCTGGGCAGCGTCAGACCGCGTATCGGTCAGCGCGCGATGCCATGCATCACCATCGACGAAGACCACGAGGCCGTGGTCGTCATCGAAGTAGTCGACCCGACCCACCCAGCCTTCGACATCGCTGAGCTGGACCTGGCGACGCATCGGCGGAAGTGAGTTGGCAAGGAGTATGTCTTCGAACGCGAGCTCGAGCGCGGTCTCGGCCGAGACGTGACCGACGCGTTCTGCAAGCAGTGCCTCGACCGTGCGCACCCCCCGTCGGCCCTTTCCTCGTACATCGTGCAGCACGCTGGCGACGTCGCCGATCGCGAGCAACCGTTTGCCCCACGCGCGATCGAGCACGCGGGCAACCTGCGACCGAGGCAATATCGCCGCCAGATCCATGATCACGCGTGCCGGCGTCGTCACGCGCAAGCCGTCGAGGACGACCACGTGGCTCGGGAGAAGATCTCGTACGCGGTGCACAACACCGAGCGTCGGGCGATCGAACGCGCTTCGACGAGTCACCAGAACATGGTCGGGGACCAATCTCGGCCACAGCTCCCACAGCCGCGCGCCGGACACCTGCCCCATTGCCGCATCGCCACCGGCATCGAACAGCGCAGCCAATCGACGTTGTTCAATCGTTCTCGGTGATCCACCGAGCCGGTACACCTCCGAGGAAAGTCGCTCGAGTACACCCGTTCGACGGGCGTGGACGATGGACGATCGCGTCGCCCCGGCCAACCGAAGCTGCGCCGTACGAATGAGGCCATGCTGGCCGACTGTGATACTCCGAATCATTTCCGTATCCATACGTCTCATTCAACGCACGCGCTATGACAGCCACCGCCGAGAGGAACTCACGCTCCCGTTCCGGGTCGCCAAACGCGCGCCCTGAAGCGCGGACGACGACCCAAAAGCAGTGGGTCAGGTTTCGGGTCGCCAAACGCGCGCCCTGAAGCGCGGACGACGACCCAAAAGCAGTGGGTCGGGTTTCGGGTCGCCAAACGCGCGCCCTGAAGCGCGGACGACGACCCAAAAGCAGCGGGTCCCCGCGTCAGAGCCAACCGACGCGCGCGTTGTCGAGCGGATAGTCGGGCCGCGGGTTCGCGAGCTCACCGGCGCGCACGCGGCGTAGCAGGGACGTTGTCGCGTCGAGGATCTGCGGTGTCGCGGCGCGGAGCTCGGTCGCGTCGCCGGCGCCCACCTCGTCCTCGTCGACGCCGGCCTCGGTCAGCAGCATCGGCAGATCACCGAGGCGGGCGCCGAGCCAGTCCAGTGGTGCTGCGGAGAGATCCTCGGCGAACACTCGATGGCTGGGCTCCCAGCCGTCGAAGCGCGGGTGATGATGCGTTCGGTCGTGCGAGCCGGGGGGCCCGGCGACCGACTCGAGCAGATCACAGCGCCAAATCGGCCGGTCGATCGAGATCGGTTGGGCCGAATAGATCGAGCCTCGAAGCGGGTCGCTCGCGAGGAACCGCAGCTCGACGCGCACGCCACGCTCGGCGCCCTCTTGGCCAGGTATGGGGTCGGGGTCGACGAAGTAGAGGTCGCTGACGACCACGCCGATCCGTTCGAATCCAAAGGCGTACAGCACCGCCGCGTCCGGGCTCGTGTGCCTCGGTGCCTACTTGCCGGCAGTCTCGAGAGCGCGGCGGACGAGAACGCGAGCGAGGTGCTGGCGATACTCGACGCTGGCATTGAGATCGGTCGGGGGCTCACATCCGTCGGCCGCCGACGCGGCGCCATCGGCTGCGGAGGCGCCACCGGCGATGGCCGACTCGACACCCGCGGCGCGCACCGGACGCGAGTCCATGTTGACCAGACCAACGCCGCACGAACCGTTGTTGACGATCACCGAACAGCCGACGATGGCCCAGTCCTGGGCCCGGCGGTTGAACTTCTGGAAGCCGAACGTGGCGTTCGGGGTCTTCGACACGATGATCTCGGTGAGGAGCTCGTCGGGCCCGACAGCCGTCTCGAGGAAGCCGGTGAAGAAGTCGTCGCTCGACACCTCACGGGTGCCGTTCGGGCCCTTGATCACCAGCGTGGCCCGCAGCGCAAGAATCGCCGATGGCAGATCCGACGCCGGGTCACCGTGGGCCAGTGAACCGCCGATGGTGCCGCGATGGCGGACCTGCGGATCGCCGACATGGCCTGCCACCTCGGGCAGCAGGCCGACCTGTGACTTCAACAGCTCGCTGATCTCGATGTCGCGGTGGCGGGTGAGCGCCCCGATGCGCACGACGTCGCCGTCTTCGCGAATGTAGGACAGGTCGGAGAGGCGACCGATGTCGATGAGCACGGCTGGCGAAGCGAGCCTGTACTTCATGAGTGGGAGGAGCGAGTGTCCGCCCGCAAGTAGCTTGGCGTCTTCGCCGTACTCGCCGAGCAAGGCAATGGCCTCGTCGGCCGAACCGGCCCGCTTGTAGTCGAATGCGGCGGGAATCACTTGGCCACCCCCTCAGCTGCACACTGCAGCACTGCCTTCACGATGTTGTGGTAGCCGGTGCACCGGCACAGGTTGCCTTCGAGACCGATGCGCACCTGGCGCTCGGTGGGGTTCGGCACCTCGTCGAGCAGCGACACCGCGGCCATGACCATGCCGGGCGTGCAATAGCCGCACTGGAGTGCATGGCACTCGTGGAACGCCTGCTGCATCGGGTGCAGCTTCTCGGCGCTCGGTGCGAGCCCTTCGATGGTGGTGAGGTCGTGGCCATCGGCCTGCACCGCGAGCATGGTGCACGACTTCACGGCCTCGCCGTCGAGGTGGATGGTGCACGCACCGCACGACGAGGAGTCGCAACCGATGTTGGTGCCCGTGAGTCCACAGACGTCGCGGATGTAGTGCACGAGAAGCGTTCGCGGCTCGACGTCGTGGGACTGCGCAGTCCCATTGATGTTCATCGTGACCTGCACGGTGTCTCCCATACTTTGCTCTGCCGGATGCCCGGCCGGGACAATACTCGGATCACGGCACGATGCGCC
This sequence comes from Actinomycetota bacterium, assembly GCA_009699605.1. Classification (GTDB taxonomy): domain Bacteria; phylum Actinomycetota; class Acidimicrobiia; order Acidimicrobiales; family WLNW01; genus WLNW01. The sequence continues at coordinate 34,609 of WLNW01000004.1, forward strand.
GAAGGTTGCGGTAGGCAACTGCTCCGAATCCGAGCACAAGACCAGCGATCGCGACGAGCCCGGGCCAAGTTCCGTGCCACGTGACGTGGCCGAGGAACCCCTGCCGGGACAAACGCAGGATGTTGGTCATCGGGTTGAGACGCGCCGCGTGCTGCAACCACCCTGACTGGAGGGCCAGCGGCACCTGTCCGATGGACAGGAACATGAACCCGAAGATGAAGATCTGCACGATCGACAGCGACTTGAGGCTGCGGAACTTATAGACGAATGCGAGCCCCAGCGTGCCGAACAGCAACGCCACGCCCACGGCCGCAACGTAGAGGCAGAGCAGCCCCAGCGCCCCGCCGGGGAGATCGGCACCGAGGGCGAGCGACAGCAAAAGCACCAAGGTGGTGGGGATGAGCGAGCGCAGCGCCGAGTAGCCGAGCGGACCGACCATGAGGATCGGTCGTCGGCACGGCGCGAGGAGCAACCGGTCGAAGAAGCCGCCCTCGATGTCGGTGGCCGTGCCGCCAGCGGCGCCCATACCGGCGAACGACGCCCCTTGCAGGATCGCGTAAGGCACCATCCAGTTGATCACACGAGGGGTGGGGAACCCTTCGACGTTGGCCAACGCGCTGAACGAACCGGAGAACGCGATCACGAAGAACATCGGCATCATGATCGCCGGGATGATCAACGCGGGTATGCGGCGCATACGCATCATGCCGCGTGCGGTGAGCGCGCGGAACACGCCGAAGTCGTGGGCAATGCTTGACACGCGCTGGCCCGTGGTGAGCGGCGACTCGGTCATCACAGTCGCCGCAACCGGGCGCGCATGGTGGCGAACGCGAGCGACGTGGTGAACACCGCAAGCCCAAACGTGATCCCGAGCGCTCGACCGGCCGAGCCCCACGACCACCCTTCGATCACGAGCTCGCGCAGAGGTTCGATGATCCACGTGATCGGGTTGTGCCGCGCAACGTTGCCGTACCAGCCCTTCATCAGCGATGTCGGCCAGAACGTGCCGCTGACGAACAACAGCACGAACAGCACCGGGAACGTGCTCTGCACGATCTCCTGGGAGCCGCTGCGCAGCGCGAGCACCAGACCCAGACCACCGATGCCGAGCGCCAGGAGCACCGCGGTGATCATGATGACCGCGGCGCTGGCGACGCCGCCTTTGATCGTGACCCCAAAGGCGATCAGCAGCACCATGATCAACCCGGCCTGGAACCCGGCGAAGATGGCTGACCCGGCGATGCGGCCGACGAGGATCGACACGCGCGACACAGGCGAAGTCACGAGGCGATCGAAGAACCCGTTCTCGATGTCCTTCGCGAGCTCGGCCGCGCCACCGGTGGCGCCGAAGGCGACGGCTTGGAGCACGCTGGCTGGCAACACGAAGTCGAGGTAGCTGTCGACCGGCGGGAAACCCGGCTGATGGATGGCCTTGGCGAACTGGGCGGCATACACCGCGGTGAGCATCAGCGGAAAGAACAGACCCGGCGCCCAGGCCTGCGGTTGACGCCACATGTTGACGGTCGAACGGCGCGCCAATTCGTACGCCTGAGCGATCGCCCCGGCGCGACAAGGCGAGGCTTCGACCACCGTTGCGGTCATTCGTCGGCTCCTTCGAGCCGGCGACCGGTTGCATCGGCGAACACATCGTCGAGGCTTGGCGAGTCGAGCTCGAGATGGCTGACCCGCACGCCTGCATCGTCGAGCGCACGCACCACGGCGGGCATCTGCGCCGCCCCCTCGGGAAGCCCGATCGCGATGCGCCCGGCACGTGCCGGGCGCTCGGCGCCGAACTGTGCGAGCACCGAACGCGCCGCGTCAACCGACGCCAGGGCCACGTCGACCTTGAGCGTGGGTGCACCCACCGACGCCTTCAACTCGGCTGGTATGCCTTCGCGCACGATGCGACCACCGTCGATGATCGCAATGCGATGCGCGAGCTCGTCGGCTTCCTCGAGGTACTGCGTGGTGAGAAAGACGGTGGTGCCGAGCTCGGTGTTGAGCCGGCGCACCTCTTCCCAAAGGCTCACGCGGCTGGTGGGGTCGAGCCCCGTGGTGGGCTCGTCGAGGAACAACACCTTCGGCTCGTGCACGAGCGCGAGCGCGAGATCGAGCCGACGGCGCATGCCCCCCGAGTAGGTGCCGACGCGTCGATCGGCCGCACCCGTGAGCCCGACACGCTCAAGAAGCTCAGCGCCGCGCGCTTCGGCCACGCGGCGCGGGATGCCGTGCAGGACCGCCTGCAACCGCACCAGCTCGTTGCCGGTCATGAGCGGATCGATGGCGGCGTCTTGCAGCGCAACACCGATGGCCCGCCGCACCTGGTGCGCATCGCGCACGACGTCGAACCCCGCCACGCGCGCGGTACCGGCCGTGGGTCGCAACAGCGTGACGAGCATGCGGACCGTGGTGGACTTGCCCGCACCGTTGGGACCGAGGAAGCCGAACACCTCACCCTCAGCCACGGTGAGGTCCACGCCTTCGACCGCTTTGACGTCACCGAAGCTGCGAACCAGCCCGCGTGCTTCGATCGGCGCGTTGCTCATACCTTCACGGCTCGGATGGCCGCCCACACCTTCTGCGGGGTAATCGGGATGTCGATGTGGCGGATGCCGAGGTGCGAGAGGGCGTCGCAGATCGCGCTCTGCAGCGCCGGCGTGGCGCCGATCACGCCCGACTCGCCGATGCCCTTGGCGCCGAGTGGGTTGTTCGGGGTGGGAGTCTCGAGCGGTATCAGCTCGTAGCTCGGCAACTCGGTCATCGAGATGATGCCGTAGTCCGCGAAGTTCGACGTGAGCGGGTTCCCGTCCTCGTCGTAGCGGATCTCCTCGATCAACGATTGAGCCAAGCCCTGGGCGATGCCGCCGTGTCGCTGACCTTCGACGAGCACCGGGTTGAGGATGCGTCCGGCATCGTCACACGTGACCACGCGCATAATCTCGGTCAGGCCGGTATCGGTGTCGACCTCGACGACCACGAGGTGCGTCCCGAACGGGAACGATGCGCCCGCGAGCTGATCGGTTTCGGCAGCGAGGCTTCCACCAGCGGCGGCCGCGACTTCGGTCCACGACTTCGAGACCGACGGGGTTCCCTGCACGTGGAACGCCCGTGTCGCCTTGTCGAGCACGACGTCGTCGATGCTCGCTTCGAGCAGGGTCGCAGCGAGCTCGCGTGCCTGGTCGACCACCTGGCCGGCCGCGACGTATACCGCCGAACCACCGGCCTGGAGCGACTTCGACGCGCTCGTGCCGCCGCCTTTAGGCACCAGCTCGGTGTCGCCCTGGACGAGCGTGATGTCCTCCATGGAGATACCGGTCTGATCACTCACCAACATCGCGAACGCCGTGGCGTGGCCTTGCCCGTGCGAGAACGAACCGGAGTAGATCGTGGCCTTTCCTTCGGCGCCGATGACGACCTTGCCCCACTCCGTGGATCCGGGAGCGGGGCCGGCGGTGATCTCGACGTAGACCGACACACCGATGCCCAACTGCTTGACCGCGCCGGAGGCCCGCCGAGCGGCCTGCTCGGCCCGCAGCGCGTCGTAGGCTGCGTGCTCGAGCACGAGATCGAGCGACGTCTCGTAGTCGCCGGTGTCGTACACCGTGCCGACCGCGGTGGTGTACGGGAACGCGTCCTTCGGGATGAGGTTCTTGCGCCGCACCGCGACCGCGTCCATGCCGATCTCGGCTGCGAACAGATCCATGGCCCGTTCGACGGCCGCCGTTGCCTCAGGTCGCCCCGCGCCGCGGAACGCGACCACGGGCGCCGTGTTGGTGACCACCGACTTCGCGGCGGTCTCGATCGCGGGAATGGCGTACACCCCAGACGACATCACATGGGTGAGGAACGGCAGGAACCCGCCATTCATGCAGTACGCACCGGCACCGCCCACCATCTCGATGCGATACGCCTTGACCGTGCCGTCTCGCGAGCCACCGATGGCCAGTTGCTGCACCTGATCGCGGCCGTGGGCCGAGCCGATCATGGCCTCGGTGCGGGTCTCGGTCCAACGCATTGGGCGCCCGTGGCGGCGCGCCAACTCGGGCAACAGCGCTTCTTCGGGCGTGAATTCCATCTTCAGCCCGAACCCGCCACCTACGTCGGGCGAGATCACGTGGCTCGTCTCGGGCGTCAGCCCGTATACCTTCTGTAACTTGCTCCACATGCTGTGCGGGCCCTGGTTCGAGTTCCAGAAGGTGAGCTTGTCCCCTTCCCATAGGCATGCCACCGACCGACCCTCTAGCGGGGCCGCATGCAGCCGGTTGTTGACCACGCGCTGGCGCACGACGACGTCGCATCCGTCGAAGAACGAATCGTCTGTTACGCCCTTCATCATCGTGAACATCACGAAGTCAACGCCGACGTTGGTACCGAGGTCGGGATAGACCAAGCCCTCGCCCCGCGACGCGGCCTCGAGATCGACCACCGGGGTGAGCGGCGCGTAGTCGATCTCCACGAGCTCGGCCGCGTCGGCGCCGATGTAGGTGGACTTTGCGACGATGGCCACCACCGGTTCGCCTACGAAGCGCACCACGCCGTCGGCCAGCCATGGCCGCGTCATCATCGGCGGTGGGAACAGCGGCACCATCGCCTGCAGGTTCGGCAGGTCAGCGAAGTCGGCCGCGACGTACACCCCGAGCACGCCGGGCAACGCCGCCGCCTCGGTGGTGTCGATGCTCACAATCGTGGCCGACGCCACCGTGGACCGCACATAGGTGACCGACGCGGCAGACGCGAGCCGCGGATCGCGGAGGTCAGCGGTGTAAACCGCGCCGCTGGTGAGGAACTTGGGATCCTCTTTGCGCAGGACGCGGGTGCCGAGGATGCTCATGGGGAACTCCCGAGGTCGGTGTGATCGAGAACCTGTTCTCGATCACACCGAGTGACAATAGCCGCCGCTTCCGGCCTCAATCGCCGAAGGGCCAGACCGGTGGCACCGTGTCCCCGGTGGTCTTCGGCGGGAGGATCGCGTAGGTCTCCTCGCCCGGATTCACGAGGCTGTACTCGGATCGGGCGATGCGCTCGATCTCCTCGGGCGTGTTCAGGGCGTCGACCCGGGCTTGCAGGCGGTCGTTCTCGGCGCGCAGCTGGGCCAACGTGTGCTCGCGCGTCGCCGTCTCGGAACGTTGCGCAAGGTACTGGCGAACCGGGAACACGGCCAACGACAGCAACACCATCACGGTGAGCGCGGCGATCGCGACCCACAGGGCACGACGGCCGTTCACACCAAACCACGGCTTCGGCAACGCCGCAATGGTGGCCCCGGCAGTTGCCATCAGCCGCGGTCCTGGCCCCCGGCCAGCGCGGATGCGCCCCGGAAGGCGGCCGCCTCGGCCAGGTCCTCTTCGATGCGCAGGAGTTGGTTGTACTTCGCGACGCGATCGGACCGGGCTGGCGCACCGGTCTTGATCTGACCGCAGTTGGTGGCCACAGCGAGATCGGCGATGGTCGCGTCCTCGGTCTCGCCGGAACGGTGCGACATCACCGCGGTGTAGCCGCTGCGGTGCGCGAGCTCGACTGCTTCGAGGGTCTCGGTGAGCGTGCCGATCTGATTGACCTTCACGAGGATCGAGTTCGCGATTCCGGCCTTGATACCCCGCCCGAGTCGCTCGGTGTTGGTGACGAACAGGTCGTCTCCGACGAGTTGCACCCGCGACGCGAGGCGGTCGGAGAGCATCTTCCACCCGTCCCAATCCTCCTCGGACATGCCGTCCTCGATGGACACGATCGGGTACTTGTCGCACCAGCCGGCGAGGAGGTCGGCCATGTCGTTCGGCGAGAGCTTCTTTCCCTCCCCATCGAGGTGGTACGCGCCGTCACGGAAGAACTCGGTCGATGCGACGTCGAGCGCGAGCGCGATGTCAGTGCCGGGTGTGAAGCCAGCGCGCTCGATGGCCACGAGGAGCACCTGCAGGGCCTCCTCGTTCGACGCGAGGTTCGGCGCGAAGCCGCCTTCGTCGCCGATGGCCGTGGAGAGGCCGCGCTCGTGCAGGACCTGCTTCAGCACGTGATAGGTCTGCGTACCCCAACGGAGCGCCTCGGAGAAGCTCGGGGCCCCCACCGGCATGATCATGAACTCTTGGAGATCGACGTTGTTGTCGGCGTGCGCGCCGCCGTTCAGCACGTTCATCATGGGCACCGGCAGCACGTGCGCATTGGTGCCGCCGACGTAGCGGTACAGCGGGAGCTCGAGCTCGGCGGCCGCGGCCTTGGCGATGGCAAGCGATACGCCGAGCAGCGCGTTGGCGCCGAGACGCGCCTTGTTGTCAGTTCCGTCGAGATCGCACAAAAGGCGATCGATGGCCCGCTGCTCGAACGCGTCGAGACCTTCGATCACGTCGGCGATCTCGCCGTTGACGTGGCCGACTGCTTCGAGCACGCCCTTACCGGCGTAACGGTTGCCACCGTCGCGCAGCTCGACTGCTTCGAACTGGCCGGTCGATGCACCGCTCGGCACGATGGCGCGACCCTGCGCACCGGACTCCAGGACGACCTCGACCTCGACGGTGGGGTTACCACGCGAGTCGAGCACTTCGCGACCGAAAATGAAGTCGATGGTGGACACTTCAGGTACTCCCGTTGCTCGTGGGGGGTGAGGTTACACCGCTGTCCCGCGCTGACCGTGTTCATCTGACGGCGTAGCGACGTTCATCTCGCGCGCTTCGTGAGATCGCGCGACATGATCGGGGTTCGCGCCCTCGGCCGCGCGGTAGGCGGCCACCACCATCGAGGCGGTGCGGCGCAGCGCTTGCTCGGCGTCGACACCGGCAGCGCGAGCGCGCACCACGACCGCCAGTAGCTCGGCGCCGAACCTGGTCTCGTCATCGACTGGGTGGTCGATGCCGGCGTCGAACGAGCCCGCCTTGCTCAGCACCTTGGCCGCGAACGCGAGCGCGGGTAGCCCCACGGGCAAGCCATCCATCGCGGACGACCGCTGCTTCTCCGCGCGCTTGATCGCTTCCCAGTTGGCCCGTACGTCGTCGGTGGTCGATGCCTCGACCGCGCCGAACACGTGCGGATGTCGGCGCTCGAGCTTGTCGAATATGCCGGTGGCGACATCGGCCACCGTGAACATCCCGTGCTCGGCCGCTATCACCGAGTGGAAGAACACTTGGTACAGCAGGTCACCGAGCTCCTCCTCGAGGTGGAGGTAGCCGTCCTCGGGATCGTCTGCGAGCTCGTCAAGCGCCTCGAGCACCTCGTAGGTCTCCTCGAGCAGATGACGCCGCAACGAGTGGTGGGTCTGCTCCGCGTCCCAGGGACATTCGGCACGCAGCACCCGAACCTGCTCGTCGAAGCGAGCGAACGCGGCGGCGACCGGCTCGGCCAGCTCGGGAATGTACAGCGACGTGAGGTGGTCCGGCTCGAAGGAACGATCGAGGTCGTCCCATGCGACGGTGAAGATCCGTTCATCGGGCTCGCCGAGTCGTTGCACCACGGTGACCCGAGCGGACGGCGGTTTCTCGACGGCGAGCTTGATGTCGGACAGCACGTGGCGCGCATCGCACTGAGCGACGAGCAACGGGCCTCGCGACCCCGCTGCCTCGACGAGGAACGAACGCCCATCGACGATGCGCACGCCCACGGCGAGCGGATCGACGCCCAGGCGCACCCACGCGAGATCGAGGAACGAGAGCGACGCGTGCACCTCGACATCGACGCGATGGTCGGCGCACAACAGTTCGACCGAGCGCTCGGCCACCCGGGGTGAGCCGGGCACGGCGTAGAGCACTTCGCCATGGGTGGCGGCGGCCTCGACGAGCGCCTCGACGATGCCCTGGTACACATCGTCGAAGCTGGCTGCTTGTTCGTACAACGCATCGAATGACACCGCATCGGGAACCGCAGACGCGGCGGGGTGACGGGTCGTGCGCACGTAGCGATGGGCGGCACGGTCGATCTGTTCGATCGTGCCCTGCGTGAGGAGATCTGGCCCGGCCGGGCCGAGCCCGACGACCACGACCCGACCTCGTCGCGCGCTCGGTGGGGGGTCGGCGATGCCGGACCCGCTCACTTCACGGTGGTGGTCGGCGCGGGTGCGGCGCCGTCCGGGGGGACGACCTTGGTCTGGACTGGGTCCCAGGTGCCGAACTGGCGGTTCACCGTGATCTTGGTCTGACCGAGCGTGTAGTCGAGCCAGCCTCGCGGCTGGGCGAGCAACTCGCCGATCTCGGTCTTGAGCGCATCGTCGAGCGCCCGTTCCTTGTAGGTGGTCACGACCTTGATCAGGTGGTAGCCGAAGTCGGTCTTGACCGGCCCGACGAGGTCGCCGTCCTTGGCTGCGGCGACCGCGGCCTCGAACGGTGGGACGAACGCGCCCTTGGCGTTGCAGCCGAGGTCGCCGCCGGTGTCCTTGTTCGAATCATCGGTGGAGTTCGCGGCAGCCACGACAGCGAAGTCGGCGCCGGCCTTGACCTGGTCGAACAACTGCTTCGCCAGCTTCTCGTCGGCCACCAGGATGTGGGCAGTGCAGGCCTCACCGAGGAAGCGGTCCTTCTTGCCGATCGCGTAGAACGCCGCAACATCGGCGTCGGTGTACCAGACCTTCTGGGTGTCTTCGAGAAAGCGCGACAAGCGCGACGTACGGGCACCATCGGCGATGGCCGCGGCGCGGAACTTCGGCGACGCGTAGTTGTAGAGGCTCTGCTCGATGTCGGCGGTGGACGCCTGCGTGTCCTGGTCCTCGACGGTGAGGTTGTACTTCTTCAACGACTGGTCGACCAGCTTCGAGATGATCTTGTTCGTGAGGAGGTCGGCCGCCGACGCCGCACTCGGCAGCTTGCGATCCTTGTCGGTGAGCTGGCTCAAGAGGTTGTCGCGGTCGGTGGCCGGGAGGACGTCCTCTGGCACTTTGCCCACGGCGCTGATCAGGGCCTTGAGCTCGTCGATGATCTCGCTCTTCGGGATCGTCGCGTCGTTCACGGTTGCGGCATCGGAGCTGGAACTGGAACAGGCCGAGCCCAGCAGGGCCAACACGAACAGGAGCGCCAACGCGCGCAGGATGGAGATCGTCTTCACGAGTGGGCAGCCTAGGAGTGTCGGGGGGCGTCGGCCACAACCGGGCCTGGTTGGTCGAGGACGGGCTCAGGGGGGAACAGGTCCGTGATCGCCGCCGTGAGCTGCCCCAGGACGTCAGCCTTCTTGGCCAGTGGGAACATGAGCACCTTTGCCTCGGCCCGATACTGAAAGCCCTTGTAGAGACGCTGGAGCCGCACGGTCTTGCTCGCGGGCAGCACGACGGGTTGCAGTTTGACGTTGAACGCCGGCCCCCCGAACCCCGGGCCTTTCGCGACCGACAGCTCCGTAATGCCGATCCGACGGCAATGAGCGCGGATGCGGGCCACGGCGAGCAACATCGCGGCGGGTGGCGGAACGGGGCCGTACCGGTCGATCCACTCGGCCTCGACATCGGCGACATCGGTGTCGTCCGCGGATGCGGCGAGCCGACGGTAAGCCTCGAGCCGCAGATCGTCGCGAACCACGTAGTCCTTCGGCAGGAAGGCGTCGACGGGCACGTCGAGCTTGATGTCGACCGTGTCCTCGCGCGCCTCGCCCTTCAGCTCGGAAACCGCTTCGGTCACCATCTGGCAATAGAGGTCGTAGCCGACCGCCGCGATGTGACCCGACTGCCCGGTGCCGAGCAGGTTGCCCGCACCGCGGATCTCGAGGTCACGCATCGCGATCTTGAACCCGCTGCCGAGCTCGATGGCCTCGCCGATGGTCTTGAGGCGCTCGTATGCCTGCTCGCTCAGCTCACGGCCGGGCGGGGTGAACAAATACGCATAGGCCCGCTTGCCGGCGCGCCCGACGCGACCACGCAGCTGGTGCAGCTGCCCCAACCCGAGCAGATCGGCGCGATCGACCACGAGCGTGTTCACCGTGGGCATGTCGATGCCCGACTCGATGATCGTGGTGCACACGAGAACGTCGAACTCGCCTTCCCAGAAGTCGATGACGACCTTTTCGAGCGTGCCCTCGTCCATCTGCCCGTGCGCCACCGCGATGCGTGCCTCGGGAACGAGCTCGTGAAGATCGGCGGCGACCTGGTCGATGTCCATCACCCGGTTGTGGACGAAGAACACCTGGCCTTCACGAAGCAGCTCGCGACGGATTGCCTCGGCCACGGCACGATCGTCGTACTCGCCAACGTAGGTGAGGATGGGTTGGCGATCGGCTGGCGGGGTCTGAAGCATCGATAAGTCGCGGATGCCGGTGAGGCTCATCTCGAGCGTGCGCGGAATGGGCGTGGCCGACAGCGTGAGCACATCGACGTTGTGGCGCATCTTCTTGATCTGCTCTTTGTGGCTGACCCCGAAGCGCTGCTCCTCGTCGACCACCAGCAAACCGAGGTCCTTGAACTGCACATCGTCGGACAACAGCCGATGCGTGCCGATGACCACGTCGACCTCGCCCGCGTTGAGCCGCTTCGCAATGTCGCGAGCTTGCGCGTTGGTGAGAAAGCGCGACATCACCTCGACGCGAACCGGGTACCCGGCGAACCGATCGCAGAAGGTCTGGTGATGCTGTTGGGCGAGCAAGGTGGTGGGCACGAGGATGGCGACCTGGCGGCCGTCCTGCACGGCCTTGAACGCAGCGCGCAACGCGACCTCGGTCTTGCCGAACCCGACATCGCCCACCACGAGTCGGTCCATGGGCACCGACTGCTCCATGTCGGCCTTGACCTCTTCGATCGCCCGCAGCTGGTCGGGTGTTTCCTGATACGGAAACGACTCCTCGAGCTCGCGTTGCCACGGCGTGTCCTCGCGGAACGCGTGGCCCGGCGTGGTGACCCGCCGCTGGTAGAGCACCACGAGCTCCTGCGCGATCTCCTGCACCGCGGAGCGCACGCGCTGCTTGGTGCGGGTCCAGTCGGCGCCGCCCATCTTCGACAGGCTGGGCGTCTCGCCACCGGTGTAGTGCCGCACCACGTCGATCTGATCAGTGGGCACGTACAACTTGTCATCGCCGCGGTACTCGAGCAGCAAGTAGTCGCGCTCCATCCCGCCGATGGCGCGCTTGGTCATGCCCGCGAACCGCGCAACGCCGTGCTGGGCGTGCACGACGTACATACCTGGCACCAGGTCGTCGAACACCCCCTGAGCTGCACGCTTGCGCGGCCGAGCGCGACGGTGGGCGCGACGGCGGCCGGTGATGTCGGTCTCGGCCAGCAACGCCAACTTCGCCGAGGAGACGTTGACGCCACGCTCGAGCGGCGCGACCACCACGTGAAAGCCCGGCTTGGCGAGCACCGCCGGCTTGTCGCTGACGCGTGCCGCCAGGCCGCGCTCGCCGAGCAGCTTGACGAGCCGATCGGCACTGGCGGGGCCCTCGGCGCACACCACGATGTGCCAACCGGTCACGGCCATCTGCTCGAGTTGCTGCACCAGGCGGACGCCATCACCGATGACCGGATCCCAACCACTCGCGACGAACGACGCGACATGCGGGCCCTCGGGCACGTTCGTCATGGTCCACACCGGGGCCTCGGTGTGCACGAGCAGACGGTCGAAATCGAGGTGCAACGCCTGAAGCGAATCGGCTGGTGCATCCCACGTGCGGGCGAGCGAGGCGGCGAGATCGGCCTCCTCTGCCACGATGTCGTGCGCACGGTCGCGCAATCGCTGCGGTTCGACGAGGACCACGAGCGCGTCGGCCGCGACGTGATCGAACAGGACCTGCTCGTCGTCGACCAGCCACGGCACCCACGACTCCATACCGTCGAAGAACTGCCCGTCGGCGAGGCGCTCCCATTGCTCGCGACCCCACGGCTCGGTCGCCACCAACGCCGCAGCGCGCTCGCGCACGTCGTCGTTCGGGAGCAGCTCACGGCACGGGAAGATGGTTACCTCCGCGAGGGTCACCGACGAGCGCTGATCGTCGACTCCGAACTCGGTGATGCGGTCGACCTCGTCGCCCCACAGGTCGATGCGGATCGGTACGTCGGCCGTGGCCGGGAACACATCGACGATGGAGCCGCGCACCGCGACCTCGCCGCGATGCTCGACCTGGTACTCGCGGCGGTAACCGTATGCGACCAGCTGCTCGACGAGTTCGGTGACGTCAACCATGTCACCGGCGCCGATGATGATCGGGTCGACCTCGCCCGCGTGCGGACCGAGCCGCTGGACGAGCGATCGGGCCGACGCAACGATCACCGCTGGGGCGCGATCGGGGTCGCGCAGCTGCCACAGCGTGCGCACGCGCTGGGCCATGGTCTCGATGCTCGGGCTCACCCGCTCGAAGGGCAAGGTCTCCCATGCCGGGAACGAGGCCACCTGATCGGGGCCGAGGAACAGTGCAAGATCGTTGACCAGGCGGTCGGCATCCGCAGTGGTCGGCGTGGCCACGATGATCGGCCGGCGCTCGCTTTGGCGTACCAGCGCCGCGATGGCCAGCGCACGCGCCGGTTCAGGTACCGCGAGCACGGCGCTGCGCTTGCCGAGTGCCGACTCAAGCGCGGGGTCGGCGTCGAGTAGTCGCGCCAGCGCACCCAGCGGCGCGGTCATACCCGGATCGGCTGCGGAACTACTCACGGTTGCCCGTTGAAGCGGGCCATGGCCGCGTCGGCGCCGTCAGCGAGGATGGCCTCGACTGCGTCTGCCGCACGCTCACACATCACCGCTAGCTCCTCACGCTCGGCTTTGGACGGACGGCGCAGCACGTGATCCGCTCCTTGATCCGCGCTCGGCGGTTTGCCGATGCCGATGCGCACCCGCACGAACTCGTCGGTCTTCAGATGCGCCTTGATCGACCGGAGACCGTTGTTCCCGGCCAGTCCCCCGCCCACCTTGACCCGTAAACGCCCCACCGGCAGATCGAGCTCGTCGTGCACGATCACGAGCCGGTGCAGATCGTCGATGCCGTGGCGACGCACGAGCGGACCGACTGCCTGACCCGATTCGTTCATGTACGTGATCGGAAAGGCCAACGTCACCCGATTCGGGCCGATGAGGACCTCGGCCACGAGGGCTCGTTCCTTGGCCTTTTTCAGTTGACCGCCGTGCCGCTTCGCCAAGAGGTCGATGACCTCGGCGCCCACGTTGTGGCGGGTGCCCGCGAACTCTGCACCCGGGTTGCCTAGGCCGACCACCAACAGGTCGGCCGGCGTACCCGTGCGCTCGGCCACGGCTACTTCTTGCCCTTACCGCCCTTGGCCGCCGGCTTGACCTCAGCGGCCCCCGACGACGCGGCCTTGGCCTCGGCCTGCAACATGATGGTGGAGCGCGTGGCCAGGCCCTGCACGACGGTCGCCGTGCCGGCCATCGCTGCCGTGCAGCCCGCAGGCATCACGATCGAGTCGACGGTGATGACACTGCCGATCTCGAGATCGCTGATGTCGACGTGCACCGTGGACGGGATGGCGTTGGGCAACGCGGCGATCTGCACCTTGAACAGCTGCTGGTCGACCATGCCCTGGAGGTTGGCGACCTTCTTGGCCTCGCCTGTGACGACGACGGGAATCTCGACGTGGACCGGCTTGGTCGGGTCGACGGCGAGGAAGTCGACGTGGATCACGTCGCGACGCACCGGGTGGCGCTGGATCTCCTTGACCATGGAGAGGTACTTGGTACCGGCCACGTCGAGGTTGATGATGGCGTTGATGCCGGCCTCGGTGATGAGGCAACGGCGCAGCTCACGCCAGGCCACCGAAACCGATACCGGGTCGGTGCCGAGGCCGTACACCGTGGCGGGGACGTTGCCCTCGCGACGAAGACGGCCGCTCGGGCCGCTGCCAGTGGCGCGGGTGGGATCCGCGGCAAGTTCGAGTTGATTGGACATACAGGCGCGCTCCTGAAGAGGCGAGAAAAGCGAACAGCGGACAAGCCTACCGGGCGCGGGCCACGGCGCGGCAAGCCATGACCCGGCAAGCCATGA
>WLNW01000040.1 GCA_009699605.1 Actinomycetota bacterium
AGCCGGAGGGCCCATACGGTCGCGACGACCTGGGCACCGTTCGCCGGTCGGTCGAGGGCTTGGGCGCAGAACCGGCCGGTGTAGGTGATCTGGCTGAAGACCAACTCGCCCAGGGCGAGTGCGAGCAGTACGCGGATCGACACCTGGGGGACGATCAACGAACACGTCGCCAGCACGAACGACACGCCGACGAGACCACCGAGTACCACGGTGGTCCACGCTCGACCTGATTCGATGTCGGGGTCGCCGCGCTCGCCGGCGATGCGCTGCACGAGGACGTAGCCCATGCCCACGGTCGTGAACGGTGAGATCACGTTCATGAAAGCCACGGTGCCGGCGAAGATCCCGTAGGTCTCCTTGTCGAACGCTCGGCCGATGAGCACCAGCGTGATGAGCTGGCTCACCATGCCGGCGACCTCGGTGAGCATGGTCCAGCTGGTGTCGCGAAACATCTTCGTGGTGGTCAGGCGGTGGAGCCGGCCCTGAACCTCGGTCTCGGGATCGTGCGGATACTCAGGATCCATAGGTTCGGTCCAGGCTCAGGTCGGCGGCCGACGGACGACGAAACTGGATCGGGGCTTGTGCGAGTCGGCCTTCGCGTCGGCGCGATCGGCGTTGTTCAACGCGGCGCGGGCGTTCACCGGCACCTTGGACACCGGTGTCGGGATCGGCGCCGGAGCGCCTCGTTCGCTCGACAGGGTCGGGATCTCCGGTTCGGCGCGGTCGCGCGCGGCGAGCACGACCGCGACGACGAACATGGTCCAGCTCAGGTCGCGTCCGATGACGCCTTTCTCGGTGACCGATTGCAGCATCACGAAGCTGAAGAACGCGAGGGGGAAGAGGCCGAGCACGTTGGGCGTGCGCCGCACCTGTCCGATGGAGCGGAACAGTCCGCGGAGAAAGACCACGAGGAACAAGGCCGCGCCGACGATGCCTACGTTGACGAGAAGTTCGAGGATCGCGTTGTGGGCGTCGGGAGGGTGCCAGAGGTTCCGCTCGAGCACGTAGCGGGCCGGTCCGGCTTTGTTGCCGGTCCAAAAACCTGACCACCCGAAGCCGAGGACCGGCTTGCGGGCGATCTCGTGCAGCACATCGCCCCAGAGTTGGGTGCGCCCGGTGAGGGTCGCGTCACGGCCGAGCGACTCGCTGATCGGGCCGAGGTTCGTCGTGACGAAGGCGGCACCCAGCACGCTGGTGCCGATCAGGGCGAAGGCGACGCCGCCGTACAGGGTGGCATGGGCCCGCAGACCGGTGAAGAGCACCAACAACACCATGAGGAGCACGAAACTCACGAGCGCGGTCTTGGAGTTCGCGCCCACGATGAGCACGACGTTGAGCAGGCAGAAGGTCCAATAGAGCAGCCGGCGGCGAGGGAATGCCCGCGCCGCGAACACGAACAGCAGCGCCGCGAGCAAGGACGCGCGCCCGAGTGCGTTCTTGTGCGGGAACACCCCCGACCAATCGCCCGACGTAGCGGCCTCGCTGGTGACCTGGGTGACGCCGTACTTGCGCACCGCGAACACGAAGACGAGGTTGATGACCGTGCCGACCATGAGTGCGAACGTGGCGAGCCGGATGATCTCGTGCAAGGGGAAGCGAACGACGAGGTAGTACCCGAAGAACGCGGTGAGCACGAGCGCGACCGAGCGGCGGAACGTGACGTCGGGGGTGCTCGACCACGCGGTCGAGGCGACGAGCACGAACATGAACGCGAGCAGGAGCGGTTCGCGCTTCACGGCACGCATGACGTGCTTCCAGCTGCCGACGAGGCGGGTGAGCGCGATGGCGAAGAGTGCCGTGAACGCCGCGATGACCACGGTGTCGCCGGTCGGGACGTCGGCGTTGTCCCGCAAGAACCAGGACGACGGGAGGCTGTACGCGAGCAGGAAGAGCGCCGTGATGGCCAGCACCCGTTCGCCAGCGCCGGGTGCCCGCACCCGCACCAGCGCGGGAGTGTTCATCAGTCGAGGCGCTTCCGGGCCGCGCGCTCGTACGCATAGGCGCCGCGGCGGAGGAGCGAGTGACCGGGCTGGGTCCTAGTGCGGTTGAGAACGGAGCCGAACACACGACCGCCGGCCCGGTTGAGCTCGGACGAGATGAGCTGTAGCACCTTGAGGTCGGTGCGCCGGCCGTCGACCACAATCAGCGCGCCGCCGACGGACGACGCGATCGTGGCGGCATCAGCGGTGGCGAGCACGGGTGGGGTGTCGAGGATGACGAGGTCGTACTCGGCCTCGAGGTCCCGTATGAGTGAGGTGAGCCGCGGCGAGGCGATGAGCTCGCCGGGGCGGTCGAGGTGGTTGCCGGCCACGATCACCGAGAGGTTCGGGATCGAAGGCAGCTCTTGGACGATCGCTTCGGTCTCCTCGGCGAGCCAGTCGGAGAGCCCTTTGTCGTTCGGCACCGACAGCAGCCGCTCGATCGACGGGCGCCGCAGGTCGGCGGACACGAGAACGGTGCGCTTGCCGGCTTGGGCGTTCGCGATCGCCAGGTTGGCCGCGGTGATGCTCTTGCCCTCGCTCGGGTGGGCGCTCGTGATGATGATGCTGTTGCGGCCGGTCTTCGCGATCTGCATGTGCAGCGAGGTGCGGAGGCGGCGGTACGACTCACGCGCCCGCTGCATGCGCAGCGAACGACCGTTGGTCACCATGACCAACGCGTTCACGCCGTTGGCTCGGGTGAGGCGGAACACGGGCACGTTGGCGAGCACCGGTGCGCCGGTGGCCTCTTCGACTTCGCTCGAATCGGTGGCGGAGCGGTCGAGGCGGGCCAGCGTGAAGGCGAGCACCACGCCGGCGATGAGGCCGAGCAACCCACCGGCCAGCTTGACGAGGCTGTTGCTGACCCCGATGGGGCTGGTGGGCAGCGATGCCTCGCGGGTGACGTCGGCGGCCTTGGCCCGGTTGTCGCGGGCCCGCTGCGTAGTCGAGATGTCACCCTGGAGCGCTAAGGCCCGCTGGGTGAGGGTGTTCTTCTGGAACTGCAGCGTCGAGATATCGAGGTTCAGTTGTTGGCGTTGGTCGAGTTGTTCTTGGGTGAGGGTGCCTTGGGTCCGGCCGAGCTCGTTGAGCGCGTTGCTCTTGGCGTTGATCTGCGGATCGATGGCGATGAGGGAGGTGCCGGTGGTGGTGAGGTCGGCGTTGAGCTTGGTGAGCTCGTTGTCGTAGAAGCCCTTGGCGTCGGCCTCGCGTTTGGCGGCGTACTCGGAGGCGAAGGCGTTGACGAGCGTGCGGGCCTGCTCGGCACTGGTGTCGGCGTAGGTGA
The DNA here is from genome assembly GCA_009699605.1 of Actinomycetota bacterium. Classification (GTDB taxonomy): domain Bacteria; phylum Actinomycetota; class Acidimicrobiia; order Acidimicrobiales; family WLNW01; genus WLNW01. Next base: position 3,265 of record WLNW01000040.1, read on the forward strand.
GGTCGAGCACGTTGCGGTTGGACACGTACGCGACAGTGAGACCGCCGAGCAGTTTGTCGGGGTCTTCGCCCTTCGCCACCTTGTTGGCGACGGCGGTTGCGATCGCGGTGGACTTGAGCTTGTCGGCCTCGGTGGCCGGGTCGGGCTCGGCCGGGTTGGTGATCGAACCACCGGCGGGCGTGTTGCCGAGGGTGACCTTGGCTGCTGCCTCGTACGACGGGGTGCGCGAATTCGCGAAGAGGCTTGCGCCGACGAACCCGACGACGAGCGTGAGGATCACGATCCACCAACGGCTGCGTAGCGCGCGGAGGTATTCCTCTAGACCGGGTGCCTCGTTCTTGGAGCTTTCGTACATCACGGTTGGATCATCCTCGAGGACAGCGTGGGGAGACTGGGGTGTCGTCGGGGGTCAGTCCTGTTTGCTTTTGCCCTGGGCCTTTTGTTGCTTCTTCCACGCACGGACGCGGGCGAGAGACTCAGGACCGTCGATGTCGGCGACGGACCGTGGCGTTTCATCGGCGAACGCGCCGGCGTACTGCTCCCAGTTGTCGGGACGGATGCCGAATCGCTTCGCGAGCAGCGCGAGGAAGATCTTGGCCTTCTCGTCGCCGAAGCCGGGCAGCGCCCGGATGCGTTTGAACAGTTCCTCACCGTCACCTACCTCTCGCCACAGGTCCATCGGCCCCGCCGGGTAGTTCTCAAGCAAGAACTCGCACATTGCGTAGGCGCGCTTGCCCATGGAGCTCGGGAATCGATGCAGGGCCGGCTTCTCGCAGAACGCCGCCTCGAGCGCTTCGGGACCGGCAGCGACGATCGAGGTGACATCGAGGGTGCCTAGACGCCGCAAAAGCGTATGAGGCGAAGCGAACGCCCACTCCATCGGCACTTGTTGATCGAGGAGCATTCCGAGCAGCAGGGCCAACGGATCGCTGTTCAACAACGCATCGGCGTCGGCTTTGCCGGTGACCTTCAACGTGCCCGCTTGCATGCGGCGACGCTACCCGCTCGGCCGCAGGTCGAGGGCGCGCACCCGACCCTTCAGGACCCGCGCCGGATGGTGCGCTTTTGGGCGACGATGCGAGCGGGGAACTCGACGAGATGCCGCAGCGAGGGCTTGCTGCGGAATGAACGACCGTAGATGCGCATGAGATCAACTGCGGTGCCACATATGGCGGCTCGGTTGGCCAGCACGGTGAGGCAGGCAGCGGCGTAGGCCTCGGGGGAGATGAGCGGACGAAGTGTCTCGAGCCAGTCCTCGGCCTCGTCGAACCGGAGTTGCGACGTGAGTGATCCTGCGCTTTGGTGGAAGATCACCAGCGGTTCGGGTAGGTGCACGTGAGGCGCGGCGAGCGACGCCCGGATGAGCCAGTCCCAATCCTCGTAGGCCCGGCCGCGCATAGGTATGGCGATGGCGAGGTCGCGCGTGGTGAGGAAGGTCGAGGTCTGGATGACACGCCCGCGATGCGGGGGCGCGCCGAGACCGAAGAGGAACTCGGCGACGGGTTCACCCGGTTGTGGGTCTCGCAGGGGCCAACGGGTCGCCCGGTCGATGCTGAGCGCGGCGATCGCGGTGGTCGAGACGAACGGTGCGTTGTCCTCGACCGTGGAGCGCACGAATGCGAGTTGGCGTTCGAGTTTCGTGGGGAGCCACGTGTCGTCGTCGTCGAGAAACGCGACACATCGGGACGTGGCCTCGACGACGCCGAGGTTGCGCGCCTCCGACGGCCCTTGCTGACGCCCGGGCCGCAAGACGCGGAACCGTTCGTCGGCGATGTCGTCTTCGATGGATGCGTACGCCTCGGTGTCGACGCCGTCGACCACGAGGAGGATCTCGCGTGGCGGCAACGTTTGACTGAGCACGCTGAGGATCGCTCCTCGGCATCCGATGGCGCGGTTGTACGAGGGGATGACGACGGTGACGTCGGCCTGCTCAGTCACCGATGCGTCGTCCTGTCGTGGCGGCATCGAGCGGCTCGCGTGGTTGGTTGTCGGCATCGGCGGGATTGATCGCCGAAGGGTCGACGCCGTAGCGCTCGATAGCGGCCTGGACGACGGATGTTTCGATGGTGCCGCTTGCCGCGAGCTCGGCCAGGACCGCGACCACGAGGTGTGCCGTATCGACTTCGAAGAAGCTGCGCAGCGCGTCGCGCGTGTCGCTGCGCCCGAAGCCATCGGTGCCGAGCGACAGGTAGCGATGAGGAACCCAGCGGGCGATCTGATCGGGTACGAGCGTGAGGAAGTCGGTGACCGCGATGACGGGGCCGGTTGAGCCCGCCAGCTTCGTGGTGACACGCGGGACACGTGGTTCGGCGTCGGGGTGGAGTCGGTTCCAACGTGTGGACTCGAGTGCGTCGCGCCGTAGCTCCTTGTAGGACGTGACGCTCCAGAGCTGCACACCGACGCCGAAGTGCTCGGCCAGTTCGGCTTGCGCGCCGCGCGCCGCGCCCTGCGTCGAGCCCGAGAAGAGGATGGTCGCGCGATGTTCGAGATCGTCGCGGCCGTTGTCCCACAGGTACATGCCCGAAACGATGTCGTCGACGGTGACGTGATCGGGCCGCGGTGGCATCGGATAGTTCTCGTTGTAGACGGTGAGGTAGTAGTAGACGTCTTCGGACTCGCCGGCGCGGTTGCCGTACATGCGCCGCAGTCCGTGATCGATGATGGCGCCCAACTCGTATGCGAACGCCGGGTCGTAGGCCTCGACCGCCGGGTTGGTCGCGGCGAGCAGCAAGCTTTGACCGTCCTGGTGCTGCAGGCCTTCGCCGGCCAGCGTGGTGCGGCCTGCGGTGGCCCCGATCATGAAGCCGCGCGCCCGGGAGTCGGCCGCGCTCCAGCACAGGTCGCCGACTCGCTGAAAGCCGAACATCGAGTAGAAGACGAAGAACGGCACCATGGGCACGCCGAGGTTGGCGTAGCTGGTACCGGCCGCGATGAAGCTCGCCATGGAGCCGGCTTCGGTGATGCCCTCCTCGAGGATCTGTCCGTCGCGCGATTCGCTGTAGGACAACAACAGCTCGTGGTCGACCGGTTCGTACTTCTGGCCTTCTTCGGCGTAGATCTTGAACTCGCGGAACAGCGCGTCCATGCCGAACGTGCGTGCTTCGTCCGGAACGATGGGTACGACGCGTGGCCCGAACGCCTTGTCGCGCATCAGATCTCGCAACAGACCGGTGAACGCCATGGTCGTCGACACGGCGCGGCCGCCCGAGCCCTTGTTGAGATCGTCGAACACCGACGGTGACGGCAGGTGAAGCGGACGACGTTCGAACACCACGCGCTTGGGCAGCGAGCCGTCGAGCACCTTGCGGCGCTGCATCATGTACTCGTACTCAACCGAACCCACGGCGGGGCGGTAGTAGTCGGGGATGCCGTCGGCGATGGCCGCGTCGGGGATCTCGTCCTGCAGATACAGCCGCTCGCGCAGCTCGTAGAGCTGCTGCGTGGTCATCTTCTTGATCTGGTGGGTGGCGTTGCGGCCCTCGAACCCCTCGCCGAGCGTCCAGCCCTTGATGGTCTTCGCGAGGATGACCGTGGGGCGCCCTTCGGTCTCGGTCGCGGCCTTGTACGCCGCGTACAGCTTGAGGTAGTCGTGTCCGCCACGCGGGAGCGTGCGCAGCTCATCGTCGCTCAGGTGCGAGACCATCTTCGACAGCCGCGGGTCGGGCCCGAAGAAGTGCTGCCGCGCGTACGTACCCGATTCGGTCGCGTAGCGCTGGAACTCGCCATCGACGGTGGTGTTCATCTTGGTGAGCAGGACGCCGTCGCGATCCGCGGCGAGTAGCGGATCCCACTTGGATCCCCAGATCACCTTGATCACGTTCCACCCTGCGCCGCGGAACATGCCTTCGAGCTCTTGGATGATCTTGCCGTTGCCGCGCACCGGACCGTCGAGCCGTTGCAGATTGCAGTTCACGACCCAGGTCAGGTTGTCGAGCCTTTGGTGACCGGCGAGCGCGATCGAGCCGAGCGTCTCGGGTTCGTCTACCTCGCCGTCGCCGACGAAGCACCACACGCGCGATGCCGACGTGTCATCGAGGCGTCGGTTCAGCATGTATTTGTTGAAGCGTGCGTGATAGATCGAGTTGATCGGGCCGAGGCCCATCGACACGGTGGGGAACTCCCAGAAGTCGGGCATCAGTCGCGGGTGCGGGTAGCTCGAGAGGCCCCCTCCGCCGATCTCCTGACGGAACCGGTCGAGGTGTGACTCCTCCATGCGTCGTTCGATGAACGCGCGGGCGTACACGCCGGGCGCGGCGTGGCCCTGGAAGTAGACGTGATCGCCGGGCTGCCCGCCGTCCTTGCCCCGGAAGAAGTGGTTGAAGCCGACGTCGTACAAGGATGCTGACGACGCGAACGTCGAGAGGTGACCGCCGATGCCGTCGGCGCGCTTGTTGGCCCGAATGACCATCGCGGCCGCGTTCCACCGGATCCAGCGCCGGATGCGGCGCTCGATCGCTTCGTCGCCGGGGAACCACGGCTGTTGATCGACGGGGATGGTGTTGACGTACGGCGTGTTGATGGTGGGCGCGGTGCCAATGCGCAGTTCCTGCGCTCGTTCGAGGATCCGTGCGATCAGGAAGCCGGCTCGTTGCGTGCCGATACGGCCCACCACCGCATCGAGCGAGTCGATCCACTCACGCGTTTCCTCGGGGTCGATGTCCGGGAGTTGATGCGAGTAACCGTCGATCATGTCGACCATCCTCGCACCGAAAACCGGGAACGGTCTGTCCATCGCACAAGGTTCACGTGTCAGGATGCCCTGATGCAGCAGCAGCTTTCCTTCGGGAACGAGGCCATTCCGGTCCCGCCGGTCGCCGAACGAGCGCCCGTTCGCGAACCATCGGTGCCCGCACCGAGCCCGCCGTCGGTGGGCACCCTCACCACCCGCACCGTCGTGTACACCGACGGGGCGTGCAGCGGGAACCCGGGCCCCGGCGGTTGGGCGTGGGCCGTTCCGGGTGGTGCGTGGGCCCGGGGGGCCGAGGCGAGCTCAACGAACCAGCGCATGGAACTCCGCGCGGTGCTCGAGGCTGTTCGCTCGCTGCCGGGGCCGCTCGAGGTGGTGAGCGATTCGACCTACGTGGTCAATTGCTTCCGTGATCGCTGGTGGGCTGGTTGGCAGAAACGCAATTGGCGCAACAGCCAGAACAAGCCGGTCGCGAACCGCGACATATGGGAGCCACTCATCGGCCTCGTGATACCCCGAGACATCGTGTTTCGCTGGGTGAAAGGTCATGGCACCGACCCGATCAACGGCTACGTCGACGAGCTCGCGGTGAAGTCGGCGCGCACGCAGACCGCCGACATCGGTCAGTCTTCGCCGAACAGTCCGTCGCGCCGTCCGACTCGCAACGACTGGTAGGTTGCGTTCAGGCGCGCCATCGCCAGGCCGTCGTCACCGCTGCAGTCCGGGTGGGTTTCTTTCGCTCGTGCCCGATACGCGTGTTGCACGTCGGACCACGTCGCCTCGCTATCGAGCCCGAGGCAATGCAACGCCGAGGCCAACGGGTGGTTCGGCGTGAGCCGCGGGCGCGTCGACGCAGCCTCTGCCGGTTCGAACTGCGGCCCCGGTCCGACCGGCGCCGCAGGTGCCGCCTCGTAGAGCGTCTCGGTCGGGAACATCTTCGAGAACGATCGGTGTGGCGCGTCTCGGGAGCGTCCCGAGCGCGGGTCGGCCTCGGCGTCGAGGGGTGGTGGCGGGTGCGTGCGGCTCCGGACCACGGCGTGCTTCACGAAGTCGTCGCGCGTCCACCAGAGGTTCGCCTCGTCCGAGATGCTGCTCTGTTCGTTGGACTCGTCGGCCTTGGGGCGGCCTCGCCGGCCCTTGCCGAATTTTGACGCGATCGTCAATGGAGGACCCCTGTGTCGCAGAGCATCGATCTTTGATCGGCACGTCGGGTTGTCGGGTTGAGCGTTCCTCGCCGGTTGGCGGAAGGCACACCGCTCGATTCCGAGCCGCTGATGGACCTCCATTAGGATGGGTAAATGCAGCTCAATGGTTCTTCTGCTCTCGTAACCGGGGGCGCCTCGGGTCTCGGCGAGGCCACGGCTCGCCGGCTCGCGGCAGCGGGTGCCGTTGTCGTGGTGCTCGATCTGCACGACGAGAAGGGTGCAGCGGTGGCCGCGGACATCGGGGGCGTCTACGTGCGCGCCGACGTCACCGACCCGGTGTCGGTGCAGGCCGCGGTCGATGCTGCTGCGTCGGCAGGCTCGTTTCGGGCGTTGGTGAACTGCGCCGGGATCGGCATGGCCGGTCGAACGATCGACCGCCATGGCGTGCCGCACGATCTCGCGGTTTTCGAGAAGGTCGTACGCATCAACCTCGTCGGCACGTTCAACGTGATCCGGCTCGCCGCGGCGGCGATGGCGAACACCGAGCCGGTCGACGAGTTCGGCGCCCGCGGCGCGATTGTGAACACCTCGTCGGTCGCCGGTATCGAGGGTCAAACCGGGCAGGCCGCCTACAGCGCGTCGAAGGGTGGCGTGATCGGCATCACACTGCCGATTGCTCGTGACCTCGCGAGCATCGGCGTTCGCGTCAACACCATCTGCCCGGGACTCATGGACACCCCGTTGCTGGGTAGCGCGTCGATCGCGGTGAAGGTCGGACTGGGTGATTCGGTGTTGTTCCCGAAGCGCATGGGCGCCACCGCCGAGTTCGCGTCGATGGCCTACGAATTGCTCACGAACGACTACATGAACGGCGAGGTCATCCGCCTCGACGGCGCCATCCGTTTCCAACCGAAGTAGCGGTCACCGTTCGAGCACTGCAGCAAGTGCAGTGTCGATGTCGGGATGCGCGAACACAAAGCCCGAATCGGCAAGCGCCGCCGGGCGCACATCGGCGCTGGTGTAGAGCAGGTTCTGTGCGAGCTCGCCGCCGAGGAGGATGCTCGGTCCGAACTTCGGCACGGGGAACAGCGCCGGTCTATGCACGGCTTGCGCCAAGGCCTTGGCGAAAGCGGCATTGGCCACGGGGTGCGGTGCGGTCAGGTTCACGGGGCCGTGCACGTCGTGCTCGAGCAGATGGCGGACCGCGGCGAGGTGATCGTGGAGCGAGATCCAACTCCAGATCTGGTGTCCGTTGCCGAACCGACCGCCGACACCGAGGCGGAAGAGCGGCAACATCTTCTGGAGCGCTCCGCCGTCGCGGCTGAGCACGATCCCAGTGCGCAGCGTCGCGACGCGGACGCCTGCGGTCGCGGCCGGTGCTGCGGCGCTTTCCCACGCCACGCAGACGTCGCTGAGGAAACCCTGGCCGGGCGCGGAGGTCTCGTCGAGCACGTCCGTGCCACGTTCGCCGTAGTAGCCGATCGCCGAGGAGCTGAGGAGAACCTTCGGTGGCCGTTGCAACGACGCGAGCGTCGTGGCCAGCAGCGAGGTTCCCGTGGTGCGGCTGGTGAGGATGCGCTGCTTCTGCGCGTCGTTCCATCTGCGTTCGGCGATCCCTTCGCCTGCGAGGTGCACGACCGCGTCGATTCCCTCGAGTCCCGCTGCATCGATGGTGCCGGCATCCGGCGACCACTGGATCACCCCGGGGCGGGCGGGTCCGGAACGGACCATGGGAATGACATGGTGGCCATCGGCTTCGAGGGACCGAGCGAGTGCGGTCCCTATGAGGCCGGACGCTCCAGTGATGGCCACATCCATGGCGGTCCTTTCGATCGAGTTGGAACTCGGCGTAGTTCGCTTACAGAACCCCGGGTGCCGGTAGGAGATTCCCGCCGGTCGCACCCAGCCCAGTAGCGTCTCACTCGTCGGGTGTTTGTTGCGTCGATCGCTTCGCTCGTCGGACCCGATCACGAATCCCGCGAAGGGGGAGCTGTGGCCGAAGATCAAGTCTCGCCGGACACCGGGCCGAAGCCGGCGAAGCGGAACGTGTCACCTGCGATCATCGGGGCGGTGGTGCTTGCAGTCGTGCTGTTGATCTTCATCGTGCAGAACGACAGCGACGTCGAGGTGAGCTGGGTGGTCTTTAGTCGACGCGGCGCGTTGTGGATCGTCATCATCGCGAGCGCGGTGCTCGGCTACCTGATCGGCCAACTGGTCGAGTACGGCCTCAAGCGGCGACGCCGGAACAACCAGAGGAACCACCGGAACGACTGAACACTGGGCGCTCGGCTCACGAATCATCGTCTTCGGCCGAACAGATCGGAGTGCGTGCTCGCGCGTGCGTCCCCTCCGACCGGCCGATGGCGAGGTGTTGCCATGATCACTGACGCGGCGTTTGCCCCTTGTGCGCGATCCGACATCCTGGATGTGCGCTTCGGCAGGGGAGCGTTGCTCTACGAGATGGCTGACCGGCGGCTGCACACGTTGAACGCGAGCGCTGTCATGGTGTGGCGCCGACTCGACGGCCTCACCACCTTGTGTGACATCGCCCGATCGGTGTCGGACACGTTCGCGGCGGACCGTTCCATCGTCCAAGGCGACGTTGCCGCCGTGGTCGCTCGATTCGAGGAGGTCGGTCTGCTCATCACCTCGGACGAAGCGGCGCTCGCCGCGCGGTCGGCAATCGCGGCCGAATCCGGCGAGGTCGAGTCGGTCGAACGACCGGTTCAGCTGCTCGAGCAACTCGATGCACTCGAATGGGCGTCAGTCTCGCCGGTTTATCGCGCGGTGGGGCTCATGTTCCGCGTGCGGAGCGAGGACGTCGACGTCGCGACAGAACTCGGCCGAGTGTTGCGCTCATTGTCGACTACACGCGGTGACGGCGACACCGACCACGTGTATTCGATCCGTGCCCGCGTTCACGAGGGAGTGGCGCAGTGGCGGGTGTACTTCGACGGCAAGGCGATCAAGACCGTCGTGTCGTCCGATGCCGCGGTCGCGCTGGTGCTTTGGCACATCGACGAAGCGGTGGTCACCCATTCACCCGATGCGCTGTTCTTCCACGGCGCCGCGGTGCAGTTCGGCGAACGGGTCGTGATGTTCCCGGGGCCCATGAACTCGGGCACATCCACTTTGACGACCGCACTCGTCCGGCGAGGCCTGCCGTATCTCTCGAATGGCGAGGTGGCGCTCGACGTCAGCGTCGGTGCCGCGGTGCCGTTCCCGAAGGCCATCAGTCTCGACGGCGCTACCCGCGTCTTTTTCCCCGAGCTCTTCCCAGACGAGCCGACGGGCACTGCGGAGCTCGCGCCGGGTCGGTGGCACATCGATCCCGCGGCGATAGCCGGCGCGACGCTCGGCACGGGCGGGCGGGTCGCGCTCGTCATCTCACCGCATTACCTCGCGGGAGCGTCGACGCGACTCGAACGCGTCACCGACGTCGATGCGGTCCGATTGCTGCTCGACAACTCCTATGAGTTCGCTCGCCTCGGAAACCGGGCTTTCGACGCATTGGTAACCGTGGCGCAGGAGTCGGTGGTATTCCGGCTGGAGTACAGCGAGCTCGATGCGGCCTGTGAGGTGGTGCTGCAACTCGCACGTGAGATTCGCTGACCCGGTGGGTCAGTGGTCGCGTCGGGCACGGCGACCGCCCCGGCCGCCGATCTCGAGTAGCTCGCCGTCGGCGGCACCGCGCCGGCTCCGCTTTTCGAGGTATTGCGCATCGTCGGCTGCTCGCAGCAGTTCGCCAGGGGTGTTGACGCCGAGGATCGCCACGGCGACACCACACGACATCGATCGGTTCGGGCCGCTACGGGCGAACAGCTGCTGCGCTCGGGACGCCACCGGTTGGCCGAGCAGCATGCCGCCGCCGTCGAGCACGACACAGAACTCGTCGCCACCGATGCGGCACACCGTGGCGCCGGGGACGTCGGACACGGCGTGACGCAGCGCGGACGCGGCATCGGCCAGCACGGCGTCGCCTGCTGCGTGCCCTTCGGTGTCGTTGACGACCTTGAGGCCGTCGACGTCGCAGATGATCACCGCACAGTCCTGTCGTGCCACCGACGGCCGACCGAAGATGCGGCGGAGCGTGGTCTCGAGCACTCGGCGATTCCCCAGGCCGGTGAGCGGATCGCGAAGGGCGAGCGCTTCGAGGTCGGCGACGCGAGTCGCCTGGCTGATGCTGGCCGTGATCTGTGCTGCGGCGAGGCGCATGGTCGCGAGGTCGGCGGTGCCGAGCTCGCGACCACCCTGGGCCGTGCGAGCCCACAGCACGCCCCACCGTCGACCATCGACGTCGAGCGGCACCCCGAGCTCGCTCTCGGCGCATATCAGGTCGAGGAATCGGCCTTCGACGGTGGACGGTGCGAGAGCGGACCGGGCGAAGGCATGCACCGTTCCGGTGCGGACGACGCTGGTGGGTGGGAAGAACGTGAGGCGGTGGACGGTGTCGGGGCCGGCGGTCGCGGCTGCGAGGTCGCCCACCTCGGCGACGACGCGGAGCCCTTTCTCGGTCGGATCGAACGACATCACGCCGACGGTGCCCGCGTGGAGTGCTCGGCGGACGTGTCCGGCGATGAGCGAAGCGATCTCGTCGATGCGGTCGGCGGCGTGAATGGCGACGCCGATGGAGGTGAGCGCCGCGATCGGCGACTCGTCGGCCTGCGCCATGGCGAGTGCCTCGAGGCGAGCGAGCGTGGTATCGAGTCCGGGGTCGAAGGCCGCGACGGCATCGGGGGTGAGGGAATCCGTGAGCGCGGCGACGAGGTCCGGATCGAGCAACGAGCCGGCGAGCGAACGGGCGCGGCCTGCTCGCGACAGCCAATGCGGGGTTCCGCCGGCTTCGATCGGACCCACCAGTTCGTGCGCCACGGCTACCAGCCGCGCGGCCAGGGGGATGGCCGGACCGAGGAGCCCACGAGGCACGCCGCGACCATCCCACCGTTCGCATTGGTGACGAACCGCGTCGGCGAGCGCGTGACAACCGGTGGCGCGGTCGACGAGGAAGGCGCCAAGCACGGCTGCGGCGACCGCGCCGTCGGTCGCGGGCCGTGCGTGGGTCACGAGCGCTGCCACTTCGGCCAAGAGCGCACCGCCCAGCGCTGCAGCATGGTCGACTGGCGCCAGTGCCAGAGCGGCGGCCGCATTGTCGATGACGGCCGCGCGGTACGCCGCGCTGCGGGCGAGTGCGGGGTCGTGCAGTTCGAGGGCGCGGCCGAGTGCGACGATCGTGGCGCGGGTGGCCGGGTCGAGTGGTTGCGGTCCGGCGGACGGCGCGTCGGTTCGCAACGGGGGGTTCGTGCCGAAGGCGGACTGCACCGACCGGATCTCCTCGCGTTCACACCGACGCGGCGAGGTTCGCGCGCGCTCTCCATTGCTAGCAGGCACCGAGAGGGAGTGAAACTCCATCGGGAAACATCTTGTGCCCTGAACCTGGCCCCGGCTGCGGGCCTCGCGACCGAAGGCGTGCGACCGATAGCGTTACGGAGGTGAGCACCCGGCGTCTGATCCTGGCTGCGCTTTTGTGCGGCATGGCGATTCTCGTCGCGTTCGCGGTCCAAGTGGTCATCGCCACCTAGCCATCGCGCCCAGTGTGAGCGAAGCGCCCACCTGGTCGCATGACACCTCGGTTTGGTTCCGGGACCCAGGTCGCGCCGATAGGCTCAGCCCGACTTTGGAGGTGGTCCCCACGGCTGAGAATTTTGATCTCGTTGTGATCGGTGGTGGCCCGGCTGGCTATGCCACCGCGCTCTACGGGGCAAGCGCAGGGCTCAACATCGCCATTATCGAGAAGCAGAAGGTGGGCGGCACGTGCCTCCACGTCGGCTGCATCCCCGCGAAGGAGCTGCTCGAGACCGCGGCGGTCTTCCGTACGGTGCGCGATGCATCCGAGTTCGGCGTCAATGCAAGTCCGCCCACGCTCGATCTCCAGGTGACCCAGCAGCGCAAGCAGCGGGTCATCGATCAGTTGTTCGACGGTCTCGTCGGCTTGTTGAAGGGCCGCAAGGTCACGGTGATCGACGGCTTTGGCACTCTGCACGCCGATCACGTCGTGCGGGTGTCCGGGGGGCTCTCGGGCGAGGTCGAGCTCACCGGCGCGGTGGTCGTACTGGCCACCGGTTCGGTGCCCCGCACCATCACTGGTTTCGAGGTCGACGGCCGCTTCGTCGTTACCAGTGACGAGATACTCTCGCTCACCGACCTGCCCGCCACGGCGGCTGTCATCGGCGGCGGGGCCATCGGGTGCGAGTTCGCCTCGATGCTGGCCGACCTGGGCACCAAGGTCACGATCCTCGAGGCACTGCCCAAGATCTTGCCCGGCTGCGATGCCGATGCCACCAAAGCGGTCGAGCGCGCCTTCAAGAAGAAGGGCATCGACGTGATCACCGGCGTACCGGTGCACGGCCACGATCCCGGCGAGAACACCACTGCAGTGCGCTACGGCGACAACGGTTCGCTCGACGTCGAGCTGGTCTGTGTGTCGGTTGGTCGCTCGCCGCTCACCGATGCACTCGGCGACGGTACGGGCGTCGAGCGCACCGAACGCGGGCACTACGTCGTCGACGAGTACTGCCGCACCACCGCCGAGGGCGTGTACGCCATCGGCGACTGCATCGCCACGCCGGCGCTTGCCCACGTGGGCTTCGCCGAAGCGATCTTCATCGTGCAGCAGATCCTCGGCGAGTCACCGACCCCGATCGACTACGGCAAGGTGCCGTGGGCGATCTATTGCAACCCCGAGGTGGCGTTCGCGGGCTACACCGAAGAGGCGGCGATCAAGGCCGGCTTCGAGGTCGTCACCGCCAAGCACCGATTCATGGGCAACGGCCGCGCCATGATCCTCGGCGAGACCGAAGGCCTGGTGAAGGTCATCGCCGAGAAGCGCGCCGACGGAACGGGCGGGCGGGTGCTCGGCATCCACCTCGTCGGACCCTGGGTCACCGAGCAACTCGGCCAGGGGTATCTGGCGGTCAACTGGGAAGCCACCGTCGACGAGATCGCGGCGTTCATCCAACCTCATCCCTCCCTGAGCGAGCTCTTCGGCGAAACCGTGCTCTCGCTCACCGGCCGGTCCTTGCACGGCTGACCACGGCGAGAAAGCAGAAGCTCACATGGCCGACATCCGCATGCCCCAACTTGGTGAGACCGTCACCGAAGGCACGATCACGAAGTGGTTCAAACAGATCGGTGACACCGTCAAGGAAGACGATGTCCTCTTCGAGGTCTCGACCGACAAGGTTGACACCGAGGTGCCCTCCCCGTCATCCGGGGTGCTCACGGAGATCCTCATCGAAGAAGGCACAACGGTCGATGTCGGTACGGTGATCGCGCGCGTTGGCGAGGCGGTAGGTGCACCCGCGCCGACAGACCAGCGGCCGGCCGATCTCCCCACCGAGCCCGACCAGGCCGCGTCATCCGACGAGCCGGTCCTCGCCGAACCGCTGGCCGTCGCGCCACCGCCCACGTTCACCGCGCCGCAGGCCCCTGCCGCGCTAGCGGCCCCTGCGGCACCCGCACCATCGACCGAGGGTCCGGTGCTTTCTCCGGTGGTGCGCCGTCTCATCGCGGAGAACGGCATCGACCCCGCGTCCATCTCGGGCACGGGCCTCGGGGGCCGCATCACGCGCGCCGACGTCGAGTCGCGCATCGCGTCTGGTCGCCCCGCGGCGAGCGCATCGGCCGCCGCATCGGCCGCTCCCGCGGCGGCGGCGCCCAGCGCGCCGCGAGCTTCGGCACCCAAGCCGCGCTCCGGTGCCGGCGAGGCCCGTGAACCGCTCAACCGCATTCGCCGGCTCACCGGCGAGTACATGGTCACCTCCAAGTCCACCTCGCCGCACGTGCTTACGGCGATCGAGGTCGACTACGAGAACATCGAGCGCGTGCGCACCGCCCACCGCGACACGTGGAAGGCCAGTGAGGGCTTCTCGCTGACCTACCTGCCGTTCATCGCCCGAGCGCTGTCGACCGCCTTGCGTGAGTTCCCTCACCTGAACGCGTCGGTCGGCGAGGGCGAGCTCATCGTCCACCCCGAGACCAACCTGGCCATCGCCGTCGACCTCAACTTCGAGGGTCTGCTCGCGCCGGTGGTCCACGACGTCGACAGCAAGCGCATGCGCGCGATCGCTCGCGAGATCGTCGACCTTGCGAAGCGCGCTCGCGGGAAGCAGCTCACGGCCGACGACATCATCGGGGGCACCTTCACGATCACGAATGCTGGGCAATACGGCACGTTGATGCAGTTCCCGATCATCAACCAGCCCCAGGTAGCCATCCTCAGCACTGACGGCGTGTCCCGTAAACCGGTCGTGATCACCGATGCTCACGGCAACGAGTCCATCGGCATCCACAGTGTGGGCGTGCTGGCGCTGGCCTGGGACCATCGGGCGTTCGATGGTGCGTACGCGGCCGCGTTCCTGCATCGCCTCAAAGAGATCCTCGAGACCCACGACTGGGAAGCCGAGCTGGTATGACCGCGGGCGGTGGGCCGCTGCGAGTGCGCTGGCTCGGCCAGGTTCGCTATCGCGACGCGCTCGCCGTGCAGCATGCGTTGTTCGCGAGCGCGAACGACTACCTGCTGCTGCTCGAGCACGCGCACGTGTTCACGCTCGGCACCCGCGCCGATATCACCCACGTGCTGGTCGATCCGGCATCGGTCGGTGCCGACCTCGTCGAGGCCGACCGGGGCGGAGACGTCACCTATCACGGCCCGGGGCAGCTCGTGGGTTACCCGATCCTCACGGTGCCGGGCAAGCGTGGTGGCGGCATGGCCGACACCGTGGCGTACGTCCGATCCGTCGAGCAGCTGGTCATCGACACGCTGACCGATGTCGGTTTGCCCGGTGCCGGTCGCATGCACGACTACCCGGGTGTGTGGATCGAACCCGACGGCCCTCGGCCGCGCAAGATCGCCGCCATCGGGGTCAAGCTCGCCCGCGGTCGTTCGATGCACGGCTTCGCGTTGAACGTCGCACCCGACATGTCCTACTTCGGCCACATCGTCCCGTGCGGCATCGCCGAGTACCCCGTGACCTCGCTGGCCGAGGAGGGCGTCGCGGCCACGATGCGCGAAGTGGTCGACGCCGTCGCGGCGCGCGCCGCCGCGCTGTGGGGCCCCGAGGTCGACCGCGCCGACGTCGCCTGGCGGGTGCAGGCCGAAGACCTCAGCGCATTCACCCGGGGCGAAAGCACCGGCGCAGCGGCCGGCCCGAACCAAGGCCAACCCGTGCGGTTGCGCAGCCGACTGCGCGATGCCGGTGTGGGCGAAGGGCTCGACGTGCGCGAGCGCAAGCCGGCGTGGATGCGCGTCGCACTCGACACGGGCCCCGAGTACCGCCGCATCCGTGCCCTGACGCGCGAGCTCGACCTCAAGACGGTGTGCGAAGAGGCCGGCTGTCCGAACATTTTCGAGTGCTGGAACGACGGCACCGCCACCTTCATGATCAACGGCGAGCGGTGCACGCGGGCGTGCGGGTTCTGCATGGTCGACACGAGCAAGCCGCGCGCGCTCGATGCCGGTGAGCCGGAGCGCGTCGCCGACGCGGTCGAGCGCATGGGCCTGCGCTACGCGGTCATTACCACGGTTGCTCGCGACGATCTTCCCGATGGCGGCGCGGGTGCAATGGCGGCCACCATCGACGCCATCCGCATGCGCACGCCCGGCGTGCAGGTCGAGACGCTCATCTCCGACTGCAAGGGACAGCCCGACTCGCTCGCCCAGATCTTCACCGCGCGACCCGATGTGCTGAACCACAACATCGAGACCGTGCTGCGACTGCAGCGCGTGGTGCGGCCGTCGGCGTCGTACGCGCGCAGCCTGGCCGTGCTCGCTCGCGCCAAGGCCGATGGCCTGGTCACCAAGTCGTCGATCATCGTGGGCCTCGGCGAGACCTTCAACGAAGTGGTGCAGACCATGCACGATCTGCACGCGGTGGGGGTCGACATCGTCACCATCGGCCAGTACCTGCGACCCACCAGCAACCACCTGCCCATCGCGCAATGGTGGACCCCCGACGACTTCGCGAGGTGGAAGCGCATCGGCGAAGCCGAGATCGGTCTCGGTCACGTCGAGTCGAGCCCGCTCACCCGTTCGAGCTACCACGCACGCGAAGCGGCGAACCTAGGCTCGCCGCATGCAGCCACTCGAGGGTGACGAACGCCGGGCGGTTCTGCGCTCGTTCCTGAACGACGAGGATGTGCCCGGCGATCAGGTTGGATGGCAGCTGGCCGACCAGCCGGTGGGCGAGGCCTTCGTCGACCACGACGGCCGTGCCGCCGTGGTGATCGCCGGACGATTCGCCACGGTTTACGGAGTGGCCCGATCGAGGATCGGCCAGTTCCTCTACGACCGCGTCTTCGTGGGCACGGTGCAGGGTGCACTCGCGTCGCTCGACCCGACATCGGTGATCGAGCACCTCGACGATCACTTCGACGTGGGGCAGTCACGAGCGTTCTTCGAGAGCCGTGAAGTGCGGCCCTCGCGTAATCCCGACATCGCGCCCTTGGTGTGCCGGCGGCCATCACCGGACGACGATGCGCGACTGCTCGAATCGCCGGCCCGGTGGGTGTGCGAGATGTGGAACCGCCCGAGTGACTCGACCTACGTGCGTGCGTTGTACGACTCGGAGGGCGGCGTGCTCGGGTTGGCGGCGTCGTACGCGATGTCGGCCCGCTACGCCGAGATTGCCGCATGGGTCGACCCCCTCGTCGCGGGCAACCAACTCGTCGCGACACAAGCCGAGGAGTTCCTCGGCGAGGTCATCGATGGCGGGCACTGGATCAGCTCGACGATCCTCGTGCAGAACGCGCGGGCGAACCGCTTCGCCGCGGGCGCCGGTTGGCGACCCGTCGCCGAGCAGCGGGTGGTGGTGTTTCCTGCACCACCCGCTGGCTCGGGCCGAGCGTGGGAGCGGATCAGGCCCCGGTGACCACCCATGCCGCGACGTCGATGAGGATGTTGCAGCTCTTGAAGCAGTACACCTTCACCTTCGTCGAGGCGCCGAGGCCCACGGTGAGGCCGGTGGCCACGGTTTGGCCGTTACTCGCGTTGACGTGTGAAAACTGCGGGCTGGGGAGCGTGCCGAGATCGCCGTTGTACACGCTGACGTAGCTGCCGTCGGACGTGGTGTCGGTGACGGTGATGGTGCCGACGAAACCGACGGCGTTGGTCGGCGCGCCGGTGAGCACGTACTCGTTGGTGCTGTTGTCGGCCGGCTTCACACCGGTGCGCGTGTTGACGAGGCGGCTCGGGATGGCGAGGAACTGGGTGTAGTTCGCAGTGGACGAGGTGAGAACCTTGCCCCACGCGCGAGGAACTCCGGGGGACTTGTCGGTGCCTCGGTGGCAGAAGTACAAGTCGACGAAACCGTCGGCGCCGTCGGGGTCCGCGAAGTTCGACGGCAGCTTCGTGTATAGCGCGAGCACGGAACCGCTCTCGCCGCTACCCGCGGTCGGGTTTGAGTTCAGAGGGACGGTCAGCTGCAACGGCGGGTGCGGCGCCGTGCCGCCGCTCGACCCGTTCGAGAGCAACAGCGTGGCCCCTTCGCCGGTGCTGATGCTGCTATTCAGGCTGGTCTGGTCGGTGTTGGCGTCGTTACTCTGGCCCAGGATGAAGTTGCCACCGGTCGCTGCGCCGGCCGGGCTGGCGTGCGTTCCGGCGAGCACGAGGCCACCGGCGGCGGCGCCGGCTATGGCCACGCCCGTGCGACGGAGCAGCGCTCGGCGGTTCACTTCTTCGGCCACCGAAGGCGACTGTGCGACGGGGCTGACGCTCGGTCGGGCCGGCGACGCGGCGATCTGGGCGCGCATGGCGGCAAGTTCGGCTTCGAGAGTGGCGAGTCGCTGTTCGAGATCGTCCATGGTTCCTCCGGGTCGGGTTGCGGGGAGCGGGTTGCCCGTCGGCGATCCTATGTGACTGATGTCGGGGGAGCGGGACGAACTTTCCGACCGCTCAGGTGAAATTCGAGTTGCCCGGCCACGTCGCGCTGAGCTCAGCGGGGTACACGCCGATGTAGCCGCTAGCGCCGACTGCACGCGCGGCGCTACCGACGGGTTGGAACGCGTAGAGGTTGACGCCTGCGTATTTGAGACCGGGTGTGGTGACCAGCGATTGTGGGCTGAGGGAGTTCGCCGCCGCGCCCTCGATGGCGGAGGTGATCGGCAGGGTGATCGTCCGAATGCCCGTAGCCTTGAGCCATGTTCGACGACCGCATCGCACGTGCACGTGCCGTGATGGAAGCCAACGACGTCGACGTACTGCTCTTGTCGGTCGGTGCTGACCTGCCGTACCTCATCGGATACGAGGCCATGCCGCTCGAACGCCTCACCATGCTGGTGCTGCGCCGCGACGGCACGCCCACGCTCGTCAT
>WLNW01000041.1 GCA_009699605.1 Actinomycetota bacterium
GCGAGATCGTCGAACGAGGGGTGTCGGAGGAAGTGCCAGATCTCCCAGGGGTAGAACGGGCACATCACCGCGGAGCGGCCGAACTCGGTCCAGTAGTAGTTGTGCGCTCGCGGGTCGCTCCAAACCTTGCGAGCGTTGCGCTCATCGAGGAGGTGGTTGTAGCGCCAGTAGGCGGCTTCGGTCACCTCGATCGCACGCTGGTCGTCAGTGATGAGATGTTCCATGCACTCGAGGGCGTAGCGGCCGACGACCTCGTGGAAGCCGGCGGGGTGCATGCCGCCGTTCGTGTTCGGTCCGTAGACCATCCAGAGGTTCGGGAAACCCGGCACCATGCAACCGAGGTACGCGCGAGCGCCGTCCGCGGCCCAGGTCTTCTCGAGCGTCACTCCTCCGCGTCCCATGATGGTCATCGGAAAGAGGTAGTCCGTCGCGTGAAAGCCCGTGGCGTAGACGATGACGTCCACTTCGACGTGATCGCCGGTGACGGTCTCGATCCCGGTTTTGGTGATCCGGCGGATTCCGTCGGTCACCAGCGTGACGTTGTCCGCTTTGAGAACGTCGAGGACGCTGTACTCGCTGTCGACGGCGAGGGGACGCGCGGAGAGATAGGGGTGCGGGGGTGTCATCCTGCGAACGAGCTCTGGGTCGCCGAGCTTGCGCTCGAGGAACGCGAGCGACGCGTCCCGCATGAACTTGTTCGCTTCGCTGCATGCGTCGGGATCGTCGAAGTCCGGGTCGATCTCACTGAAGTCCGAGAGGAACCGGATCGACACGGCCGCGCGGAACCTCATGAAGTTCGTGTAAAAGGGCAAGTTCCGATCGAGCCAATTCACCTGCGCCGGGTAGGGCGTGCGGTAGCCGGGCGTGGGCATCATCCACTGCGGCGTGCGCTGGAGGATGACAACGTGTTCGGCATCGAGGGCGAGCTCCGGGATCAGCTGGTAGCCGCTCGCCCCGGTGCCGATGACGGCGAAGCGCTTGCCCTTGAGATCGAGGTCGTCCGGCCAACGTGCGGAGTGGAAGCACGGCCCCGCGAAGTCGGACATCCCTTCGATGTCCGGCATCTTCGGACGGTTGAGGAAGCCCACGGCGGTGATGACGCCGTTCGCCCGCAGCACGCGCTCGCCGTCGGGGCCGTCGATGGACACCTGCCATTCGCTCGTGGTCTCGTCCCACGTCGCGGACCGCACTTCAGTGTCGAAGAGGATGTCGTCGCGCAGCTCGAACCTGTCCGCGATCCAATGGAAGTAGCGCTCGTTCTCCGACGCCGGGCAGTACGGGTAGGGGTAGCTGTAGTCGACACCGAAAAGGTTCGTGTAGGAGCGGCTCTGCGTGTCGACACGGCACCCGGGATATCGGTTTTCGAACCAGGTACCGCCGACATCGGAGTTCTTCTCGATGACCGTGAAGGGGATGCCGCTTCGCTTCAGCTGGATCGCGGCGTTGAGACCGCCCAACCCGCCACCGATGACGATGACCTTGAATGCCTCGAGCCTTTCCTGTGGCGGCGGCGTCTGCCAATGAAGGCCGCGCGCCCACGGGTCCAGCGACAGTTCTTCGAGGTAGAGACCCATGTCCTCGTCGGCGAGCTCAAACGTGCTCGAAAGCCGAAGGCTCGTCGGAAGGCGTTCCTCGTCGCCGATCGAGATCTCTGTTGCTCCCGCGTCGCGGTAGGCCTTCAGGAACTCGGCCGCCTTGCGCTGAAGCAGGGGGACGTCCTCGCCGCCGACAACTCCGCGAGCGGTGAGGCTGGCAGTGTCGAGACGAGCGCGGGCCACCTCTTCGTCGCCGGTCAACTGGAACATCAGCCCGCGGAGCACCAACGGGTCCGCGTAGGTGACTGCATCTTCGATCACCTCATCGGAAGCCACCCGCAGCTCTTCGCGCACGTGTGACTCGAACCGTCCCATCGCCATATCGCACCCCCACCGCTCGTCCCCGCAGGTTGTATCAGACAGCCAATGGCAAGACCCGGGGAACCTTGACGACCAGGCCGATACTGCTCCGTGAAGCGTTAAGTATCGCTCCGGTACGCCATCCCTCACATTCGCCCCGCCAACCTGCCACGGTGACAACTGCAGCGTGGCGATGTCGCGTGACATGTCGGCTCCCGGTGGTCGGCCTCGCGCTCGGGATCATCGCGTGCAACGACATGCCATGATCAAGGTGCCCGGGGGCGATTCGTCCGGGGGGACGATCGGCCGACGGCGCGTGGCAGGGCCGGCACAAGGAGGCAACGCATGGTCACGACCTTTCCCGACGTGCTCGACGACGACGTCGACTACGCACTCGACGAGCTCGACGACTTCCACGAGCGGCTCGCCGCCCTTCGAGCTCGACGGCCTGCGGCATGGGTGCGCTGCTTCGGCGAGAAGGCGGTGCTTTTCACGAGCTACGAGCTCGTCAACGCGGCGTTCAAGGACGAAGCCACGTTCCCCTCCGCTGAGTTCTACGGCAATGTCGTCACTGACGTCATGGGCCGGAACATCCAGTGCATGGAGGGCGTCGAGCACAAGACGAATCGTGCGCTCGTGTCGCCCGGGTTCCGTCAACGGCTGATGCCAGGCATCGTGGGTCCGCTGCTCGAACCGGTCGCCCACGAGCTCATCGACCGGTTCGTCGATCGCGGCGAGGCCGACCTCGTCTCGGAGTTCACCCGCCGCTATCCGGCCAAGGTGATCCTCGCCATGCTCGGGCTGCCCCAGACCGACGAGGATGACGTCACCCGCTGGGCGCTCGGCATGCTCGACATCCAACGCAGCCACGCACACGCGGTGCAATGCTCGCAGGAGTTCGAGCGCTACGTGCAGCCACACCTCGACGCACGCCGCGACGCGCCCGGTGACGATCTGCTCTCGAAGCTGGCCGTCGAGGAGGTCGACGGCACACAACTCACCGACGAAGAGATCTTCGCGTTCTTGAAGTTGCTCTTCCCCGCCGGAGCGGACACCACCTACCTTGGGCTCGGCAGCACGCTCCTCGGGTTGCTGACCCATCCGTCGGAGCTGGCCAAGATGGTCGCTGACCCCGAGGGTCGCTCGGCGGCTGCCGCCGAGGAGGGGCTGCGCTGGAACCCGCCCGTGCCATTGCTGCCCCGGCGCAATCGCCACGACGTCGTGTGGCACGACATCGCGATCCCCGCGGGGACGCAGCTGCTGTTCGGGATCGGCCCGGCCAATCGCGACCCGGCGGTGTTCACCGACCCCGACCGCTTCGATCTCGACCGGCCCATCCCGAACACGCTGGCCTTCGGCTTCGGTGTGCACTACTGCCTGGGCGCCCATCTGGCGCGCACCGAGATGGCCATAGCGCTCCGGGTCATCTTCGAACGGCTTCCGAACCTACGCCTCGTCGACGACGCTGACGTACGCGTGACCGGCGCGTTCATCCAGCTGCTTCGCGGTCCGAACCGGCTGCCCGTACGATTCGACGGATAGCCCGACCCGGGGGAGGGTGGACGATGAAGATGACCGACGCATCCCCGACGCTCGGGGTGGTGGTGCAAGACACTGATGTCCGCGCGCCGTTTACCGCCGACGAGGTCGACGCCCTACGCGACGCGCTCGACTCGCGTCACCTGCTCGTGTTCCGCGACCAGTCGCTCACGCCCGAAGAACAGCTCACGTTCGTGGCGCGCTTCGGGCCGCTCTGTGCCGAGCGCCAGCTGTGGAGCTACGTCTCGAACAGCCGCCCGGACGGCATCGTCCGTGACGGTGCCTTGCGGTTCCACTCCGACTTCGCGTTCGCACGCGAAGCCGTACTGGCCATTTCGCTGTACTCGGTCGAGGTCCCCCAGAGTGGGGCGCCGACGATCTTCGCGAACGCCGTGCGCGCCGCAGCGATACTGCCGCAGGCGCTGCGCGACCGTGTGGAGCACGCGACCGTGCGCAACATCTACGACTTCCATTGGCCCGATGACCAACGCATCCGAGAGCACCAGATGCGCCCCGGCATGCCGTTCCACGATCATCCGTTACTCGGCCGGCACCCACGCACCGGCGCCACCGTGGTGCAGGCCAACGAGATGCACACCGATCGTGTGCTCGACGTCGAGCCCGACGAGAGCGAATCGTTGCTCGATGCGATCTACGCCGTGCTTTACGCCGACGAGAATCGTTACGTGCACGATTGGCGCGTCGGCGATCTTGTGCTCTGGGACAACATCGCGCTTCATCATGGCCGCCCGGCGTTCGAGCGCACCGAAGCCCGCACGCTGCAGCGCGTCGCGCTGGGCAACTACACGCCGACCGAGCTCGTGCCGAACCTGGCCCAGCTGCTCGGGCGATGAACTCTTGACCATCTACCGCTGCACGCCATGACCTCGGAGGCTCCCATGAAGTCAGGACAACGTGTGTTCGGCCATCTGGCATTGCACTACATGCCCGGCGATGAGCAACCCGCTCGTCATCTGCTCCAGCTGCTCGGGTGCGAGCTCGTCGACAACGGCCCCGACCCCGGCAACGACGGGTTCTGCACGGTGCACATCAACGGCACCGACACGAACCACGCCGACAACATCTTCTTTCTTTCCCAGGTTGCTCCCGAGCAGCTGGCGATCGAAAACGCCATCGCCGAAGCGATGCAGCTCGCGACCAACGCCACGCTCGTCGACCAGTACCGGGCGAAGACCACCAAGGCCCCCGAGTCGATCTCGCACATCGGTATCCGTTACGCGGACTTCGGTGAGTTCGAAACGGTGCTCGCCGCAATCGACCTGGCTGCGGCACCCGGTGGCGCACTTGCGGGTCGGGCCGAGCTGGTGAAGTACGCGGCGCGCCCTGGCCTCGATGCCGGTGTCGATGCCCGCATGGGCGCATCGCCCGCGTTCTCGGGCCAGGAGCGACCCGCCTTCGCCGACCACTGGGTTCAGTGCTTCGTGACGACCGATCTGCTCGGCTTCGGCATCTTGGCCTTCGGACACACCTTCGAGCTCGATTTCATCTTCGACCCGTTCTTCAGCGCACCGCCCCCGAGTTTCGGCCGTCCACGCGTGCCCGCCTCCGGAGCTTGACGCAACCCCGGCACAGGCGCAGAACGGCAGTCAGGTTGGCCGCGCAAGCCGCCACCGACCTGGTGGACGCGACCACCACGACCGGTCAGCGAGTGCCGTAGCTCGCACCCACCTGTGCCTCGCGCTGGCGCGTCGTCGAGTGCACCGGGTCGGTGTCGAACTTGGGGATGATCTCCTTGCCGAACAGCTCGTACGACTCGCGAATGGTGTCCATGTCGTAGTCGCACACGGTCGACGAGAACGTGAGTTGGTCCGCGCCGACGTCGATGAACTTCTGCACCGTCCGGGCAATCTCGTCGGGGTTACCCACGCAGCTGGCCGCCGCGTTGGTACCCGCCCTGAGCTCGTCAACCGTGGGGTCGGGCGGCAGGTCGGGCCACACCGGGAAGCCGTCGGGCCGGGGGAACGAGTCGAGGTACTTGAACACCAGGGCGGTGTGATAACTCATGCGGTTCTGCGTGTACAGGAGCCGGGCGCGGTCGCCGTCGGCGAGGCAGAGCATGTCGCCCGTGACCATGATGTTGTTGTTCACGTAGCCGCCGACCGGCTCGGCCTTGTCGATGTTCTTCTTGTAGATCTCGATGAGGGGGGCAAGCGTGTCGGGGGTGCCGAGCGTGAAGCACAAGACGCCGATACCGAGGCGCGCGGCCTTTTCGAACGTGGCTGGCGAACCGGCCGCCACCCAGATGGGCGGGTGCGGATTGGTGTAGGGCTTGGGCAGCACGCGGCGGGTGGGCATGGAGAACGACTTGCCCTCGTAGGAGTAGTCGTCCTCGGCCCACATGCGGACGACCTGGGGCAGCGACTCGTCGTAGAGTTCGCGCGTCTTGTCCATCGACTCGATGCCAAAGCCGTACACCTCGGTGGATGAGGACCCGCGACCCGTACCGAACTCGAATCGGCCGTCACCCAAGTGATCGAGCATCGCGACGCGTTCGGCGATGCGGGCCGGATGATTCACCGGCGCGGTGATGTTCATGATTGCTGAGCCAATGTGGATGCGCTCGGTGGCCGCGAGTGCGTAGCCCATGAACGATTCGCTGGCCGACAGGTGCGAGTACTCGTCGAGGAAGTGATGCTCGGCTGACCACGAGTACTTGAACCCGTTGCGGTCGGCGATCTTTATGTATTCGAGCTCGTTGCGGAGTGTCTGGTGTTCGCTGCGAACCGCGCCGTCACGCCAATGCTTCGGGTGGTACATGTTGGTGAAAACGCCGAATTCCATGGGGAGCATTTTACACGGATGACCCGAACCATGTGGCTGCGGTCACCGTGTGACGGCGCCGACCTCGTACGCCTCGTCGTCGGGCTGTTGGGTGCGTGCGCTATAGGCCACCATGGTGTGCGGCCATTGCGTGACGATGCGCTGGGCGGCGCCGCCGCGGTAATAGCCCGTGTTGCAGTTCTGGTTCCAGACGGTGACCTGCTCGATGTCGTGCTGCAGCGTCGCGTTGTAGTCGTCCATGACGTCGTGGCGCACATCGATCCACGCGAGCTCGTCGCGCCGCATGCGTTCGAGCTGACGCTGGATGTAGGCGACCTGGCACTCGATCATGAAGAGGATCGAGCCGTTATTGGTGTTGGGCCCGTAGAGCATGAACAGGTTCGGGAAGCCCGCGGTGGTGATGCCCAGGTAGGCCTGTGCGCCGTCGACCCAGGCATCGGCGATCGGCTGGCCGTCGCGGCCGACGAAGTCAATGGCAGAGGCATACCGCGTGGTCGCGAACCCGGTGCCGAGGATGACGGTGTCGACCTCGCGCTCGCGTCCGTCTGAGGTGAGCACGCCCTTGGGGGTGAGGCGCTCGACCGCCTCGGTGACGAGCTCGACGTTCGGCTGGTTGAACACCGGGTAGTAGGCGTTGGAGCTGAGCGGACGGCGACAACCCCAGGGTTCGGTCGGGGTGAGCTTCGCTCGTACTGCAGGATCGAGAACCGTTTCGAGGTTGCGGCGCCCCAAGTCCTCGGCGGCCCGCAGCGCGTCGGGATTCGAAAACGTGATGGTGGCCTCGACTCGGGCAAATATCCCTTCGCGCACCTCGCGCGCGGCATCGGGATGCGTGGCGAATCGCTGGAGCTCCTCGCGCGTGTACGGCGTGTCTTCCTTCGGTAGTACCCAGTTCGGTGTGCGTTGGAAGATCGCGAGCTCGCCGGCCGCCTTCGCGACCTCGGGGACGAACTGCACCGCGCTCGCCGCCGTACCGATCACGGCCACCCGTTCGCCGGTGAGGTCGTGGGCGGTGGCCCAACGTGCCGAGTGGAAGATGGTCCCCTCAAAGGTGTCGAGGCCCTCGATGTCGGGCATCGTCAGATCGTTGAACATGCCGATGGCGCTGATCACGATGTCGGCCTCGAGCTGGTCGGCCCCGTTCACGACGAGCTGCCAGACCGAGCGTTCCTCGTCCCACTTCGCTGAGGTCACCGTGGACGAGAAGCAGATGAGTGGCGCGAGGTCATAGTGATCGACGACGTGCTCGAAGTACCGCAGGATCTCGGGCTGCGTCGCGTACGGACGCGTCCAATCGGTCTTGATTTCGAAGGAGAACGAGTACAGGTGCGACTGCACGTCGCAGGCTGCGCCCGGGTACCGGTTCACGTTCCACGTGCCACCGACCGACCCCGACCGTTCGTAGATCGTGAGATCGGTGAAACCCGCCTCGCGCAAGCGCACGGCCGTACAGATCCCTCCGGGACCGGCCCCGATCACGACGATGCGCGGCTGTTGCACACCACTATTCGACGACATGAGATCTCCCCCCGGAATGCCGGCCGGAGGCATTCACCGGGTCGGAAGCTACCCGCGACGCTCGACGAGTTCCACGGCGTTGCCGTCGTCGTCCTCGACGATGCACACCTTCAGGCCGGCACGCAGTTCGGTGAGCGCCATCTGGAACGTGCGCCCGGCACACCGCGAGACGATGTCATCGATGCCGTCGACGTCGAAGGTCATCCAACGCAGCCCGGTGGTTGCCTGGAACGACCCCGGTATATGCATCGACGGTGGCTCCGCGTCGGCAGGTTGTTCGAGCAGCTTCAGCACTCCGCCATCGACCTCGAACATGTGCAAGGTTCGGCCCTCGATCACCGGGCGACCACCGACGTAGTTGAACCCGAGCACGTCCCGATAGAACGTGATCGAGCGGGCCAGATCGCGGGGCACGATTCCGATCTGCATCACTCAGCGTTCGCCCCGGAGCACGGTGGCTGCGGTGCGGCCACCCTCCACCAGGAACTCGGCCCCAGTGCAGTAGCTCGACTCCTCGCTCGCCAGGAAGAGCACGAGGTCGGCAACCTCCTCGGCCGTGCCGACACGAGCGAGCGGCGTATCGGCCTGCAGGCTGACCAGCACGTCGAGGCTGCTCACCAGCATGTCGTGGATCATCGGCGTATCGATGGGGCCAGGGTGGACCGAGTTGACGCGGATGACCGGACCGAGCTCGCTGGCCGCGACCTTGGTCAACCCACGCTGACCCCACTTCGACGCTGCGTAGTTGGCCTGGTGGGGCGACGGACGGATGGCCTGCGCAGACGAGATGTTGACGATGGACGCTGACGCGCGCGGGTTCGTTGCGAGCAGAGGCGTGGCCGTGTCACGGAGCAAGCCGATGGCCGCCCTGATCCCGAGGAAGTTGCCCGTGAGGTTGACCTCGAGCAACGCGTTCCATGCCTCGAGCGTCATCGTCTCGATCGGCTGAAGGCCTCCGTAGCGCTCGCTCGTGATGCCTGCGTTGTTGACAAGGATGTGCAGCCGGCCGAACTGGCGGCGTGCCGTTTCGACTGCGCCGACCCAGGCGTCATGGCTCGTGACGTCGAGCGCGACCGCGGCGGCACTACCCGGCCGCTTGCCGTTGAGTTCGGCGGCCACGTCGTGCACCTCGGGGAGCACATCGCCGAGTACGACCTGAGCCCCTTGGTCGACGAACAACCGCGCCTCGGCCGCGCCTTGGCCCCGCGCAGCTCCGGAGATGAGTGCGACCTTGCCTGCCAATCGATCGGTCACGACGACCACCCCTCCTCGACACTCCTCGGCCTACGAAGCGCGGCTGCATGGTAGTCGGCCCACGCAGTATCGCTCCGGTGCGCATGCACCGGCCAGGGCACCGCGCCCACGCAGCGCGGCACAATGCGTGCTTCACTTTGATCAGCCCGGGGGTGAGCATGATTGTCGACGTTGACACGCACTGGGAAGCCATGGCCTACGAACCGGGCCACCATCCACTCGAAGGTTTCCAGGACCGACTGCCCGCGCCGCTCGATCGTCTCGCATTCGCGCTCGCTGGCGATCTCCTGGCCGGCCTCCCTGACGAACGCCGGCCCGATTCCGCGACGCTGCTGCCGCACCTGGCCGGAGGGGGCGTCGACGACAAGGGCCCGCCCACGATCCACCAGCGGCACAACTCGACCTCCGCCGAGCGCGTCGGTTGGATGGACCGTCATGGCATCGACCACTCGCTCGTCAACCCGGGCGGCTACTGGCAGATGATCGAGTTCATGCCAGACGTGAGGGCCAAGGCCGCGGCGCGCTGCAACGACTACCTCGCGGAGCAACTCGCGGATCATGCAGATCGGCTCCACCTCATGAGCATCATCGATCTCGCCGACATCGATGGCGCCATCGATGAGCTGACACGCATGCGTGCCAAAGGCAGTCGCGGGTTCTTCGTTTACACCGAGCAGGGTCGCCCCGGCGGCGGCATCTCGCCGGGTCACCCCCGCCTCGACCGGCTGTGGGATGCCGCTGTCGATCTGGGGATGCTCGCAGTGCTCCACGTCGGCAACACCGCGGCCGACTTCACCGGGTGGGCCGACCTCGGCTGGGACGAGCCCGACGGCGCTGGCCACGGGGGCCTGTTGCGGTTCGCGAACGTGCAGCGCTCGCGAATGTGCGAGCTGTATCTCCACGCGATGCTCTACGGCGGGGTGTTCGCCCGTCATCCCGATCTCACCGTGCTCGTCGCGGAGCTGCGCACCAACTGGCTCGCCTCCTTCGTCGAACGATGTGAAGCGTCGACGGTCCCCTCGCTCGCGCTCGGGCAATGGCCTTACGAGCGCTCCGGCGGACAGATGATCCGCGAGAATGTGCGCTTCACGCCGTTGCCCGGCTTCGGCGATACCGGCACCATCGAGCTGCTCCAGCGCTACCCCGACATGCTCGTCTTTTCGTCGGACTATCCGCACCAGGAAGGCAACGCCGAACCGATCGAGCTCTATCAGCCGGCGCTCAACGAGCTCGATGCCGAACTGCGCGCCTCGTTCCTCGGCGAGAACATCACCGAATGCTTCGCCCGCACCGGCGACCCGCTCCGGTAGGCCGACGCCGATTCACCCGGCGCAGTGTGCTGAAAGTGCCTCTGCAGGGGTGGCTGGGTCGTTCTCGGGGTTTGTATGGCCGGGTTCGGCTCGTTTGTCGGCGCGCTTTCCACCGGTGCGGTGGTTCACGCGCCAACACGCACCGCGGCCAGGCCGGGTCGACGTGTCCATTCAGCCGAGTCCGAGAAGCCGAGCGGTGTTGTCACCCATGACCCGACGCGTGGCCGCCTCGTCGAGGTTTGGTATCAGGGACACGAACGCAGTCGGCTCGGCCAGACCTTCGGGGTGTGGGTAGTCGGATCCGAAGAGCACGTGGTCGTCACCCATGGTGGCGATCAGCGTTTCGACGTCGTCCTCGGGGTACGGGGTGAGATAGAGGTGCCGCTTCAGCATCTCGCTAGGCCGGCCGCGGAAGTAGCCCCCGGGCCAGGGGCCTTGGCGACCCATGCCCTTCTTCTTGTCGAGGTGCAACATCAGATAGTCGACCCAGTCGCTGCCATTCTCGATGCTGACCACGTTCACGTTCGGGAAGCGATTGAAGAGGTTGTGATAGGTGAGCGCTCCGAGGGTTTGCATGAGCGGGACGTCGCCGTGCAGGAACGCCCACTGGAACGCGGACATCTTGCGCACCTCGGGGCTCGGATCCTCGCCCCACGCCCGCCCGAACAGGTCGGAGTAGCCGGAGTCGCCGATGTGGAACGCCACCGGCACGCGTGCTTCGTCGAGGCGCGCCCAGAACGGGTCGAAGTGCGGATCGGCGGGTGAGCGGCCACCCACCGGGCCGGCCAGGAGGTGTACGAGCCGCGCGCCTGCAGCGAGGACACGATCGAGCTCGCGCACCGCGAGGTCGACGTCGACGAGCGACAACATCGGCACGGCGAAGATGCGGTCGCGATAGGCGTAGCCCCAGTCGTCCTCGAGCCACCGGTTGAAGGCGTGGAGCACTGCGTCGGTGAGCGGAGCATCGTCGCGGATGGGGTGCTCGACGCACACGGCGAGGCTGGGCAGGAGGATCGCCGCGTCGATGCCCTGCTCGTCCATGAGCGCAAGGCGTGCGTCGCGGTTCTGGAATGCCGGGAGCATCGCCTCGGCCGTGAAACTGCGCGCGTACTCTGCGCGCGCCGGGTCACGCAGGCTCTCGAGCAACGAGCCGGGCGGGTTCGTACGATCGAACTTGGCCGGGCTGAAGATATACGGTCGCTGATCGATGGTCATCTGATCGGAACCGTCCGGGCCCGTGTGCACCTGGAACGTGCGATCCGCATAGGCCGGGTCGATGTACCGCGTAAAGGCGTCGCGGGTCTCGTAGTAGTGGTTATCGGCATCGACCGTGCGGTATGGCAAGGTCACCATGGTGTGCTCCTTCGGGATTGCTGGTCACGCACGGAGGAACGATCCACCGCTGACCACGATCACCTCGCCGGTAATGAAGCTGGATTCGTCCGAGACCAAGAACGCCGCGACGTTCGCGACCTCTTCGGGCCACGCGTGGCGTCGTAACGGGGTCTGGTCACGATCGGTCTGGAAACGTTCCCAGTGCTTCTCGACGAACTTGGACTGCACCAGGCCGGGAGCGATCGCATTGCAACGGATGTTGAACGGACCCACTTCGATGGCCACGCTGCGCGTGACCTCGTGCAGGCCGGCCTTGGCGGCCGAATACGGCGCCTCGCGACCACGGCCGCCGTTGTACGCGGCGATCGAACCGATGTTCACGATCGATCCGCGGCCGAGCTCGCGCATTGGCCAGACCGTCTGGCGGATCAGGTACCAGCACGCGTTCAGATCGACGTCGATCACCTCGTCGAACTGGTCGGCGTCGTAGCTCCACACCGAGCCTTGCGGGTTCACCGCTGCGTTGTTCACCACGATGTCGATCACCCCGAGCCGCGCTGCGGCATCGGCGAGCATCGCGTCGACCGCGGGGCGGTCGGCAACATTGAGCGTGTAGGCGCAGACCGCGACCCTGTATCGGTCGCGCAGTCGGGCGGCGGCCGCCTCGACGCGGGGGCCGTGCGAATCGACGGCGACGATCGACGCGCCCTCGCTGGCCAGTCGCGCGGCGATGGCATCGCCCATACCCGCGCCGCCGGCGCCGGTGACGAGCGCGACGCGACCGGCGAAGCGGGTCGAAATGGGCGCGTCGCGCCACGGGAACGGCGGCAGCGGCATTCCGGTCATGGCTGCACGACCAGCGGCAGTCGGGCGTGGCGTCTCACGAATATGGACGGTACCCGCGCCGGTGGGTCATCGGGGTCGAGCGTGAACGACGACGTGCCGCGCAACAGCGCACTGACTGCGGCGCGAGCCTCGAGTCGGGCGAGGGGTGCACCGACACAGAAGTGGATGCCTCGCCCGAAGCTGATGTGCCCGGTGCTGATACGCCGTTCGAGGTCGACGTCGTCGGGCGTCGAGAACTCTGCGGGATCACGGTTGGCCGCCGCCCAGAGAAGCAGCAGGTGTTCACCGGCGTGCAACGCCGTGCCGGCTAGCACCGTGTCGCGTCGCACCGTCCGGTAGTGACCGCGAAAGGGTGATTCGAGCCGAAGCACCTCCTCGAGGAACCGGGGCACGAGTGGGAGGTCGGCCCGCAGTTGCGCCTGCAACATCGGTTGCTCGGCCAGGATGCGCGCCGCGTTCCCGATGAGTCCCGCGGTCGACTCACCACCCGCACCGACGAGTACTACGAGCGAGCCGACCGCCTGCTCGGTGCTGAGGTCGTCGCGCTGCACCGCTCGCGCAAGATCGCCGATGAGGTCGTCCTGGGGCTGTGCGACCGCTCGTTCCAGCTGCGCGCCCAGGTAGCTTCCGTGCGCTGCGGCCGCGGCGCTGAGCCGACCCATCTCGTCGAGTCCGTGCACCCCGGCCAGGAGTTCGGTACCGAGGTACGCCCACTCGATCAACTGCGGCACATCCTCCGTGGGTAATCCGATGATCTGCGCCACGAGGGTCATGGGCAGTCGATCGCCGACCGCTCCCATCCACTCGATGCGCCCTGCGTCGAGGCCCGCCTGCATGAGCTCGGCCGCCGTGGCATCGACCGTGTGTTCGAGCGCCGCGAGACGCTGTGCGGTGAGATGGGGGACGACGAGCTTCCGCTGCGGCCCGTGCGACGGCGGGTCGGCGACCGCCAGTACCTGGGTGTTGGCGCCAAGGCCGCCGGTGTCGAACTCGCCGAGCGAGCCGTCGGCGTTGGTGTAGATCAGCGCCGTGAGGTTCGACGAGAAGTCGTCGACGC
The DNA here is from genome assembly GCA_009699605.1 of Actinomycetota bacterium. GTDB lineage: Bacteria > Actinomycetota > Acidimicrobiia > Acidimicrobiales > WLNW01 > WLNW01. The sequence continues at coordinate 13,557 of WLNW01000041.1, forward strand.
GCGCCGTTGCGTCGACGACATCGGCCCAGCGCGACACCAGAGACGTCGTCGTTCCCGGCACTCGCCAAACCGGCGCGTGCGTGCGCAGCCATTCGTAGAACGGCGTGGGCTCGTCGAATGCCTGCGGCAACTGCCACGTCGTCGAATCGGATACGCCGTCTTCGGCCGACTTCATTGGTCCCCCATGTGGTCTCCATGCACACCCGGCGCATCCGATCTATTTTGCCCACACTCCGAGCTGTTCGGAGAAGAGGGGGGACATCGATGGAACACGACGAGGGTCGAAAGGTCGCGTTGATCACCGGGGCGAGCCGAGGAATCGGCCGGGTCTGTGCCCAGCACTTGGCGCGTGCTGGCTACGACGTGGCCATCACGGCGCGCACCGTGAACGAGGGCGAAGCGCGCGAGCACAGCTCGACGCTGCGCAAGTCGAACACCACGCCGCTCCCCGGGAGCCTCGCATCGACAGCGGCGCTGGTCGAGGCCGAGGGTCGCGAGGCGATGATGGTGCCAGCCGACCTGATGGACCCAGTCTCACTCGGTGCGTGCGTCGCCACCGTGCTCGAGCGTTGGGGGCGCGTCGACGTGGTGGTCCACAACGGTCGCTACATCGGGCCCGGGCACATGGACCGTTTCATCGACACCCCCGTCGACCTGATCGAGAAGCAGGTGTACGCGAATGCGATCGCTCCACTGCACATCAACAAGATGGTCCTCCCCGGCATGATCGCCCGCAGGCAGGGCACCCTCATCAGCATCTCGTCGGCGTCGGGCTACGCCGACCCGACGCGGCCGCCCGGCGACGGTGGTTGGGGGCTTGGCTATGGCATGTCGAAGGCGTGCTTCCATCGCGTCGCCGGTCATCTGGCCACCGAGCTCGCCGGTACCGGGGTGCGTTGCTACAACGTCCAGCCGAATCTCATCGCAACCGAGCGCATAGCGGCCGACATGGCCGAGTTCGGCATCGAGAACAACGGCGCGCCCGCGGATGTGATCGGTGTCGTCATCAACTGGCTGCTCACCGACCCTGAGGCCGAGTCGTACAACGGCCAGAACATCGAGGCGCAGTTCTTCTGCCACGAGCGCGGACTGCTCCCCGGCTGGGCCGGCCCACGGGCCAACGACGCACCGATCCGCTACGACCTCTCGGGCAAGGTTCTGCTCGATCTCGAGGCAGACCTGCGCGCCCGTCTCGCAGCTCGCTGAACGCGATTGGCGTGGCCAGCGCGAGTCAGTCGATTGGGGCGTAGCGCCGCGTGGCAAGCGCCCCCATAGCGTCGCGTGCGAGATGCGTCGTACGCGCACCCTGACGTTGGCAGTACTCGGCTACCGCTCGATGCCCGATTGTTCCTGCCTGGAGGCGCGCGCACAGCTCGCGACGAGCGTTCATCAGATCATCGACCTCGGTCGCGAGCAGATCGCTCAGGTCGCCCTGCTCCTCCACAGCGTTCACCGCGCCGAACCGATCGGTCGATCGCAGGAACTTCACGAGCCGCGCCAGACCTTTGGCACGTTGCTGGGCAAAGCCCTTGGGCAGGGCCGGCACGACAACGTCCCGCAGATCGGCGAGCGCAACATCGAACAGCCAGGACGCGTCGGTGTCGATGTCGCTCGCGTTCGCGAGGTAGCCGTCGAGGTCGAACGCGGCAAGGCCCATCGCTTCGGCGAGTGCATCGCCGAGAAGCCGCAGATGCAAGGTGCTGTAGATGAGGTGGTTCGCGATCTCCCCACGGCTGTCGCGCGCGAGAAGGCCTCGCCGCGTGCCGACCGCGCAACGGAGCTGCGCGAGCACGCGGAAGTAGCGCAACCGGTCAAGATCGACGTGACGCCCGCCAAAACTCTCATAGTCGGCAATGCGATCGGGCAGCGCGGTGAAGCGCTCCTGCACATCGCGGACGCATAGCCACCCGAAGTCATCGTGAAGGTCACCCCAGTGGGCCATCTCCCAGTCCATGACCGCGACGACATCGCCCCCGGCGTACATGAAGTTCCCGGGTCCGGTGTCGCCCTGCACGAGCACGACCGGCCAGTCGCCGTCGTCCGGGAGGTTCTCGGCGAGCCAGCAGAAGGCGAGCGCGATCACCGGCTCGACGACGTCACCCTCGACGTACTGCTGCTCCCATATCGCGAGCTCTTCGCGGACGTGCTCACTGACGCGCGTGGGCGAGCCGAGCTCGGGCAAGCTCAGCTCGTGAACATCGATGGCATGCAGAGCCGCGAGTTGCTGCATGAACGCTCGCGCGGTGCTCACCTGCTCGGCCGGATCGTGGATCTCGGCGAACCAGTTCCGTCCCACCAGTCGTTCGGCCAGGAACGCGTCGCGGGTGGGGTGGATCGCACGGAGGCGAGCGACACGCACGGGCGAATCGCGCAGTGCTCCATACACCGCGCCCTCGCGCCGCACCGTGTAAAGCGTCGAGGACTGTGGCCCATATCCCGTGTCTAGGCGCAGCCACAGTTGTTCGACCGCGCCGTCGGCGTGCTCGACATCGATCGCGTAACCCGCGCGTGATGCGCCGCCCTGTCGGCGTTCGCTGCGCACGGCGCGTCCGCCGGTGACCGCCAGGATCCACGAAGCGAGCTCGGGCTCGATCTCTTGGTCGGGCAAGTCGGCGTCGTTCATTGATTTTGGACGTTACCTGGGCGACTCGCTCACGCGCACTACAGTCCCGCGGGTCGACGCCTCCGGCCGGGAGGCAACACGTTGTTGATCGAGGGAAGAACGCATGTTGATCGCGGGGAACGTCGCGCTGATCACGGGGGGTGCCTCGGGCCTCGGCGAGGCCACAGCACGGCACCTGCACGCACAGGGTGCGACGGTGGTGATCTTCGACCGTGACGAAGACCGCGGGCACGAGATCATGCGCCAGGTCGGCGAACGTGCCACGTTCGTAGGTGGCTCCGTGCTGTCCGAGGACGACACGAACCAGGCGATCGAGGTCGCGACGAGTCTCGGCGCGTATCGCATCCTGGTGGCATGTGCCGGTGGCGCGACGGGTGGCGGCCGAACGATCGACCGCAACGGCGCACCGCATTCGCTCGAGGTTTTCTCCGACACGATCAATCTCAACGTGGTGGGCACCTTCAACTCGCTCCGCCTCTCCGCTGCGGCGATGAGTGCTCAAGAGCCGGCCAACGACGATGGTGAGCGGGGCGTTGTGGTTGCCACTGCGTCCATCGCCGGATTCGAAGGCCAGATCGGCCAGATCGCCTACGGCTCGGCGAAGGCCGCGATCATCGGCATGACGCTCATCGCCGCGCGGGATCTCTCGGCGGTGGGCATCCGCGTGAACACGATTGCGCCAGGCACGATGGGCACGCGCGCTTGGGACAAGGCCCCGGCGTCGTTGCGCGAGAACCTCGAGGCGAAGGTGCCGTTCCCGAAGCGGTTCGGTCATCCCGAGGAGTTCGCCGAGCTCGCAGCGCACCTGATCACGAACCGTTACATCAACGCCCAAGTCGTACGCATCGACGGGGCCATCCGCTTCGACCCGAAGTGACACCGCCCACGCTCGTCCTCGTTCACGGCGCCGGGGACAGCGCTCGCGTCTGGCAGGCCACTCAAACGCATCTGCGCGTGGCATCGGTGGCGGTCGACCTCCTGGGCCGCGGGTCTCGGCCGTTCGATCTCACCAAGGTCACGATCGACCTCGCAGCAGCGCAGGCTGCGGCAGACGTACGCGAGCACACGCCTGGCTCGGTGATCGTCGTGGCGCACTCCGCCGGAGGCGTGATCGCGCCGAGACTCATCGCGTTGCTCGGGCCGCAGGTGAAGCACCTCGTGCTCATCGCCGGGGTCACGGCACCGGAGGGCGCGATCGCGGCCGACATCGTGCATCCCGAGCGTCGGGAGCAGTTCCTCGAGGCGCGTCCGAAGTTGCTGGCCCGTCATCGTGGCCGCAGCTATGCGCGTGGCACTGCGGTCGAGACCTTGCCCTCGCACCTCGACGTCCTCAGCGACCCCGAGATCGTTCGTGCGGTCGAGTCTCTGAACTTGATGTTCCAGCCCATCTCATGGGCGGGCGTGCCCGCGGACCTGCCACGCACGTTCATCCGCCCACTCGGCGATCCCTTGCAGTCGCGCGAAACCCAAGCGCGGCTCGCTACCGCAGCAGGTGCCGACGAGATCATCGATATCGACGCGGATCACACACCGGCACGAAGCGCGCCGCTCGAGCTGGCGCGTGTGCTCGACGAGCTCGCGATGCGCCACGCCGAATAGCAAGGCGGAATCCAATTGGGGAGAAGCGCTACCGAGTGGCCGTTTGGGCGATAGGGCGGATCGGGCGCCTCGCGATCGCCGGCATCTATCGCCGACCTGACGTCGATCTCGTGGGCGTGTGTGTGCTCGACCCGCGTGCGCCCGGTTGTACGTGCGGAGCTCGTCGATCGGCTCGCTGGTTCCCGAGGCGACGAGCGCCCGAGCCGTCGACGTAATGCTGTTCGCTTCCATGAGTTCTGCCACATCGCTCATCGCCGAAGGGAAACGCCAGGATGTGCTCTGCCCGCGAAACCCGCGGCCTTGGCGTGGCTTCTCCGCTGCTTCGTGAGTGCGTACCATGCCGTCGACGCCGACGACCGCGTCGACGACGCGCTGATCGTCAGCACCGACGATCTATGCGCACTCGTGTCACGGACCTTCGCCTCCTCCCCGGAAACCCGACCATGAGCCCCACACGGCTAGAGAAAGGGACCACATGCAGATCAACGATCTGATCCTCATCAGCGTTGACGACCACCTCGTCGAACCGCCCGACATGTTCGTCGACCACATCCCGGCCAAGTACGCCGATCGTGCGCCAAAGGTCGTGCGGACCGAGGACGGCGCTGATGTGTGGGTGTTCGAGGGCGCCGTCATCCCGAACGTCGGGTTGAACGCGGTGGCCGGGCGCCCCAAGGAGGAGTACGGCATCGAACCCACCGCATTCGATGAGATGCGACGCGGTTGCTTCGATGTGCACGAGCGCGTCAAGGACATGAGCGCAGCGGGCGTGCTCGGCTCGATGAACTTCCCCAGTTTCCCGGGTTTCTCGGGCCGCCTCTTCTCGGCCATCCCCGACAAGGATCTCGCGCTCGCGGTGATCCGCGCCTACAACGACTGGCACGTCGACACCTGGTGCGGCGCCTACCCCGATCGCTTCATCCCGAACCCGCTGCCCGTCTTGTGGGACGCAGAGCTCGCCGCGCAAGAGGTGCGCCGGCTCGCGAAGAAGGGCGTGCACTCGGTGACCTTCACCGAGAACCCTGCGGCGCTCGGGTATCCGAGCTACCACAACGACTTCTGGGATCCGTTCTGGACCGCCGTCAGCGACGAGAACGTGGTCGTGTCGGTGCACCTCGGCTCGTCCGGCCAGCTGGCATTCACCGCGCCAGACGCCCCGGTCGATGTGATGATCACCCTGCAGCCGATGAACATCTGCTCGGCCGCCGCCGACATCTTGTGGTCGCGGGTCATCAAGCAGTTCCCGTCGATCCGCTTCGCACTTACCGAGGGCGGCACCGGATGGATCCCGTACTTCATGGAGCGACTCGATCGCACCTACGACATGCACCGGGCGTGGACCGGTCAGGATTTCGGCGATCGCCTCCCGAGCGAGGTCTTCCGCGAGCACTTCCTCACGTGCTTCATCGTCGATCCGGTGGGGGTCGAAATGCGCAACAAGATCGGCATCGATTCGGTGTGCTGGGAGCTCGACTACCCGCACTCCGACTCGTCGTGGCCGAATCCGGCGGAAAGCCTGCTCCAGGTTGCCGGGAACGTGCCGGCCGACGAGCTCGCCAAGATGACGCACGAGAACGCGATGCGTTGGTACAGCTTCGACCCGTTCCAACATCGGACCAAGGCGCAGTCCACGGTCGGCGCGCTGCGGGCCGAGGTGGCGGGTCACGATGTCGAGACCCGGCCATATGACAAGGGCCGTTTCGAGCGCACGGGATCCGGAATCGATGTCGGCGACCTCGTGCAACGCGCGACGGCCTGAGCGGGGGACAACCATGGGATTGCCATTGGAAGGCGTGCGGGTGATCGAGCTCGCGGCATGGACGTTCGTCCCGGCCGCGGGCGCCGTGCTCGCGGAGTGGGGTGCGGACGTCATCAAGGTCGAGCACCCCGAAGGCGGCGACCCACAACGCGGGCTCATCTCGAGCGGCATGATCCCGGGCGGTCCGGGTCGGTGCAACTACCTGATCGAGCAGCCGAACCACAACAAACGGTCGATCGGGATCGACCTGAAGAACCCGCAAGGCCGCGAGATCTTGCTCGAGCTGTGTCGTACCGCCGACGTGTTCCTCACGAACTGGCTACCGGGTCCGCGCTCGCGTGCCGACCTTGACGTCGAGGACATCCGCGCGGTCAACCCGAACATCATCTTCGTCCGGGGGTCCGGCCAAGGTGTGCGCGGCCCCGACGCGGACAAGGGTGGCTACGACGGATCGTCCTTCTGGGCCCGCGCGGGTGTGGCCGAGGCGTTCACCCAGTTCCCGGGCGACGTGTACGGACCGAACCAGACACCCGCGCTCGGCGACCTGGCGGGGGCCCAGACCATCGCCGGGGGCATCGCAGCGGCCTTGTTCCGCCGCGAACGTACCGGCGAGACCTCGGTCGTCGATGTGTCCCTGCTGGGGCTCGGCATGTGGATGATGTCGCCGAACATCATCGCCCACAAGGTGTTCGCCGATCTTCCGTCTCCACGGTTCACGCGCGCCGACTCGCCGAACCCACTGGCTAGCCGTTACCGCACGAGCGACGACCGAATCGTGCACCTCGTGATGCTGCAGGTAATGCGCTTTTGGGCCGAGACGGTCACGGCGATCGGTCGGCCTGACCTCGCCGAAGACCCGCGCTTCACCACCCCTGCTGCGATGTTCGAGAACCGCGCCGCAGCGGTCGCCGCCCTTGACGAGACGTTCGCGTCGAGAACGCTGGCGGAATGGCGCGTGGCGCTCGCCGACATCAGCGGAGTTTGGGCCCCGGCACAGAAGGCGATCGAGCTCCACGACGATGTGCAGGCCATCGCAAACGGATACATCGACGACGTCGCCGCTGCGGATGGTTCGTCGTTCCCGTTGGTCGTGAACCCGGTGCAGTTCGATGAGGCGCCGACACCGTTGGTGCGGGCACCCGAAACCGGCGAGCACACCGACGAGATTCTCACCGAGATCGGCCTCGACTGGGAGCGCATCGTCGAGCTGAAGGTCGCCGGAGCGGTGCTGTGAGCACCGACATCACCTGGGATCC
>WLNW01000042.1 GCA_009699605.1 Actinomycetota bacterium
AATCAGTGCTTGCGGTCGCGCAGAGCATCCACGGGCGAGGCTTCGCGCTCTACCCGATCGATCACGATGGCGGACTACTCGCATTCGGCGAGACGCACGCCGGCCGCGGTGGTTTCGCACACCCGTACCACCTCACCGTGTTCTTGCTGCTCGCCCTGTTCGCCGCGCTCATCGGCGGACGCTCGTCGACGGGGCGCGAACTTCGGCTATGGGTCGGCACGACCTCGTTCCTCGGTGCCGGGATCGCCGTGACCTTCTCGCGCGCGATGATCCTCGGCCTGGTGCCGGCCGCGGTGTTGTGGTGCCTCGCCCGACGCGACCGCATTGGTCGGTCGGCGCGACCGATCGTGGGCGCGCTCTTCCTCGGGCTCGCGTGTACGTCTTTGTTGTTCGCCGACGGGTGGACGACGCGAGCCCGACAGTCCGCCGGGTCGGGCGCGGATCGTGGGCGGATCACGTTGGCCGAGCACGGCCTCGAAATCGCCGCCGATCATCCCTTCACCGGCATCGGTCCGGCGCGCTACGTCATCGCCGTTACCGAGGAGCCGTTACCCGAAGCCGAGCCGTTGCCGCCACACAACATCATCGTGCAGGCCGCCGCGGAACTCGGCGTGGCCGGCGGCGTCGTCGTCGCGCTCGCGGGCCTCTGGTTCGCGCGCCGCCTGCTACGTCGCCCGGTGTTGCTCATCGGCGGCGCCGGGCTCTTCGTGCCGTTCCTGCTTCTCGACGCCTATCCCTACGTCTTCCCCGCCGGGCTCGCGATCAGCGCGCTGTGGATCGGCCTGCTCGAGAACCCGACCGTTCGAGAACACGCCTCATGACCGTCACCGAATCGCCTCGCACCGCGGCGCCGAGCTCCGCGCTGCTGATTACGCCGTCACCCACGCCGTGGCGACGCATCGCGCTCCTCGCGTTGCTCAGCACGCTCACCATGGCGACGCTCGTCCTGTGGGATGTGAACCGCACCGGCGCGCACCCCGCGAACCTGCTGCAGGGCATGACCAACGGGCCGGCGTACGCGCTTTTGCACGACGATTTCCCCGACGTCGAGTTTCTCCCCGGACTCGGCCTCGACGGGCAGCAGTACTACGCGATGGCCCGTCATCCGGCGCACTTCGACCAGGCCGCCGAGTCGCTCGATCGTCCGATCTACCGGTGGCAGCGACCGCTGTTCCCGTGGTTGGCGCGCGTCGTCCACCCGACGAGCGGCGGCGGCGGCGGCCTCGTGGCGGCCTTCTTCGCGGTGGGCGTCGCTGCACTTCTGGCCGGCGGGATCGCAGCGGGATCGCTCAGCACCGCACTCGGCGGACGAGCCTGGCCCGCCGCACTGTTCCCGTTGTTGCCCGGCGCGTACATGTCCCTGCGGGTAACCGTGTCCGACTCGTTGGCCATGGCGCTGGTGCTCGTCGCGCTCGCACTGTCGGCACATCGACGCGCCTGGCTCGCGATCGTCGTCGCATGCCTGGCCGCGCTGACGCGCGAGACCACCGTGATCGTCTTCGTCGGATGGGCGCTGGCCCGTCGCTCTCGGGCCAGCGCGTTGCTCGCGATCGCACCCATCGCCACCGCAGGGATGTGGGCCGTGTGGCTGCGGCTCACGCTGCCGGCCTCCCCCCCGGAAAAGGTCGACGAGCTCGGCCTGCCCTTTGTCGGATTACTCGGCGCGGCCCGCGACCACTGGCTCGAAGGAACCGACCGTCTGGGGATGCTGTCGACGGTCGCCGCACTCGCGCTGACCGCCATCGCGCTCGGTCGCGTCACGCGCACTCATCCTCTCGCTCCGGCGCTCGCGCTGAGCCTGGCGTTCGTATCGCTGATGAACCACAACGTGGTGGGCATCGACTTCGGCGCCACCCGCTCGACCATGCCGCTCGCGATACTCGCGCTGCTGTGCCTGGCGACGCGTCAGGATCGCGTCGACGGCTCGCCGGCGTCGCACGGCGATGCCGGCATGGTCGGCCCCGGGCTCGCGTCGGGTGGGCCGACCAGCCGATAGAGCAGCACGCTGCCACCGATCTCACCGACCGGGCAGTACGCCCGCAGCCACGACAGCTGGTCGCGATCCAGCTGGGTGAGCCGAGTCGCGCTGACCGCGATCCAGCCCTGAACCTCGGCTGGGCTCGAACCGCGCAGCTCGCGAACTCCGGCAGGGTTGTCGACGCCTCGCGGCCGAAGCAGCGCGACCCATGCATCGGGGTGAGCGGCCGCCCACGTAGCCACGCGATCGTTGTCCTGGCCGTAGTCGAGGTTCGAGTCGCTCACCCAGCGGTACGCCGGACGGAACGGTGGCGCGGTCCAGGCCAGCGCATGGGAACCCGCGCCGATCATCGCCGCGAACTGGGTGGCGAGCGCGACACCGGCAAGCGCGCGCCGCGGGCGGGTGCTCAACCAACCCACAACGGCACCCGCCGGCACGAGAACCAGCGCGAGCGTGGGCAGCACGTAGCGCACGCCGAGGTTCAGGGGTTGGGCGAGCACGAAACCGAACGACACCACCGCCGGACCCACGATCGCGAGCAGCGTGCGGCGACGGGTATCGCTCCCGCGTCCTCGCATCGCGAACGGACCGAGAACGAGTGCGACGAGCGACCCCAACGGAAGCTTGGTCAGCAGGCTCGCCGGGAAGTACCACGCCCGGCTCCCGTTCCAGGCGTGGCCAAACAAGTAGGCCGGGCGTTCGTCGGAGGTGACCACGAGGTAGCCGAGCCCGGCGCGGAACTCCGACGGGAAGGGCAGCGCGAGCGCTGCCCGGGCCACCGTCGATTTCGACGACGCCTCGGCGACCAATGACTCGGATCGCGCCGCGAACACTTCGCCCGACCCGGTAGGTGCAAGCACGCGCGTAGCCATCCACACACCGGCACACGCGACGAAGATCACCACGGCCCCGCACCGCAGTGCGAGTCGTCGATCGACGCGCCAGAGCACGGCCAGGGCCACCATCACCGCGTACGCCCAAAGGCTGAGCGCGCTGTGACGCGTCGCCAACGCGGCGGCGCACGCCACGCCGAGCCATGCGGCGCGTGCCACATCGGGCCGGTCGACGAAGTTCAGCACGGTCCACGCGACGACCAACGTGGCGAGCGTGAACGCCACGTCGATGCTCAAGAAGTGGGCCAGGCCCACCACGGTCGGTGTGGTGAGCCACAGGACCCCGGCCGTGGCACCCGCACCGGGACCGAAGAGCCGTCGGCCGAGCACGAACAACAACCCGGCACACGCCAACCCCTCGGCGAGCGGCACGAGACGCGCTAGGAAGAGCACCTGATCGAGCCGCCCGGCGTCGCGATTGGCGCTTACGAAATCGTCGGCGAAATCGAACCAGTCGCCGGATCGCCAGGCTTCGGTGTCGGGCACGACCGGGTGCGCGAACAGCGCCGGAACCGCGCTGAGCACTTTGGGCAGCGGCGGGTGCTCGGGGTTCATGCGCAGGTCGTGGCGCACGAGCGTGGCGACCCCTGAGCTGAGGTCGACCGTCTCATCGACGGTGGGTGCGTCGTGAGCGGCCTGCCACAGGCCCGAAACGAGGTACAACACGACCGCCGCCGCGAGTGCGACGATCGCCGCCACCCGCGCCGGGGCGCCCCCCTCCCCCGCGTTATGGGTCGGGAGATCGATGTCAGGGCACGCGTTTCTCGACCCAAAAGACCGAAGCGAGCGGTGCGAGCGGAAGAGCGCCACCCTTCCTCATCGGCCGATGGCCGTGCCGGTTGAGCCGCGACCGAGCCGCGACCGAGCCGTAGGGTTCAGGCCCGGATGTCTTTCAGCTCGCGCTTGAGATCGTTGATCTCGTCGCGAATGCGCGCCGCGTACTCGAAGCGAAGATCGGCCGACGCCTCGTGCATCTCCTCCTCGAGGGTGCGGATGAGCCGTTCGAGTTCGTCGCTGGGCAGATCGTGCAGGGCAACGGCACCCGATGGCTTGCGCTTGTCGTCGCGCATGCGAGAACGGCGATCCTTGCCCGGCATCGGTGCGGATTCATTGGGCCGGATGAGCGACAAGATGTCGGTGACCGCCTTGCGAATGGTCTGCGGGTCGATGCCGTGCTCGGCGTTGTACGCCTGCTGCACGCCGCGCCGGCGCATGGTCTCGCTGATGGCCCGCTGCATCGAGTCGGTGACCTTGTCGGCGTACATCACGACCTTGCCGTCAACGTTGCGCGCCGCGCGCCCGATGGTCTGGATGAGCGACGTCTCGCTACGGAGGAAGCCCTCCTTGTCGGCATCGAGGATGGCCACGAACGAGACCTCGGGGAGGTCGAGGCCCTCGCGGAGCAGGTTGATGCCGATGAGCACGTCGAACTCGCCGAGCCGAAGGTCGCGCAGGATCTCGATGCGGGCGATGGTGTCGACCTCACTGTGGAGGTAGCGCACGCGCACACCGAGTTCGAGCAGGTAGTCGGTGAGGTCCTCGGCCATCTTCTTGGTGAGCGTGGTCACGAGGACGCGCTGATCGACCAAGGTGCGTTGGTTGATCTCCTCGATGAGGTCGTCGATCTGGCCCTTGGTGGGGCGGACGATGATCTCGGGATCGAGGAGGCCGGTTGGCCGGACGATCTGCTCCACGATCTGATCGCTGGTCTCGAGCTCGTAGCGACTGGGGGTGGCCGAGAGGAACACGCACTGGTTGATGCGCTCGATGAACTCGTCGAAGCGCAATGGCCGATTGTCGGCGGCCGAAGGCAGACGGAAGCCGAAATCGACCAGGTTGTTCTTGCGGCTGCGGTCGCCTTCGTACTGGCCGTGCAGCTGCGGCACGGTGACGTGCGATTCGTCGAGCACGACGAGGAAGTCGTCGGGGAAGTAGTCGATGAGCGTGTACGGGGGCTCGTTGCGTTGACGACCGTCGATGGGGCCCGAATAGTTCTCGATGCCGTTGCAGAACCCGACCTCGTTCATCATCTCGAGGTCGTACTGGGTGCGCATGCGCAATCGTTGCGCCTCGAGCAACTTGCCCTGACTCTCGAACTCCTGGAGGCGCTCGCGCAGTTCGTTCTCGATGCGGACGATTGCGTCGCGCATGCGGTCCTCGCCAGCCACGTAGTGCGTGGCCGGGAACACGATGAGCTCGTCGATCTCGTCGAAGCGCTCACCGGTGAGCGGGTCGACCATGACGATCTCTTCGATCTCGTCGCCGAAGAGCTGGATGCGCACCACTCGCTGGTCGTAGGCCGGGTGAACCTCGATGACGTCGCCCCGCACTCGGAACTTGCCGCGGACCAGGTTCAGGTCGTTGCGCTCGTACTGCATGTCGACCAGCTGGCGGAGGATGGTGCGCTGATCGCGCTCCTCGCCCTTGTGGAGCACCAGCAACTGACCCTCGTACTCGACCGGCGAACCGAGCCCGTAGATACACGACACCGATGCAACGATGATGGTGTCGCGTCGCGTGAGGAGCGCCGACGTCGCGGCGTGGCGCAACCGGTCGATCTCGTCGTTGACCGAGCTGTCCTTTTCGATGTACGTGTCGGTCGCGGCCATGTAGGCCTCGGGCTGGTAGTAGTCGTAGTAGGACACGAAGTACTCAACCCGGTTATTCGGGAAGAACTCGCGCAGCTCGTTGGCCAGCTGCGCGGCCAACGACTTATTGGGCGCGATGACGAGCGTGGGCTTCTGCACCTGTTCGATGGTCCACGCGATGGTCGCACTCTTGCCCGACCCGGTGATGCCGAGCAGCGTCTGGAAGCGATCGCCCCGGCGGAGCCCTTCGGTGAGCTGGGCGATAGCCGTGGGCTGGTCGCCCGCTGGTTGGAAATCGGACACGACCTTGAACGGCCGGTCGCCGGGGTTCGCAGTTGGCGGGCGGGAGTACTTCTTCCAGGGCACCCGTCGATGCTACCCACCCCCTGTGCCAGTGCTCCGAGCCCCAACTAGACGTTGGGTACTCGGTGAGCGGCGAGGAAATCGGCACGGTCGATGGCGAGGTGGTGCCCGCGAACGTCGTCGAGGACCGAGTTGAAGATGCCGGCCGAAGGGCCACGCAAGATGACGTCGACCGCGATGGGCGTGATCGACGCCGCCGAGCGGGCCAGGCGATCGTGCACGGCCGCGCCCGTCGCGTGGGCGTCGGTGTCGCACACGATCTCGAGCACTGCGTGATCGAGAAGCCCCGGCCGGCTCACCCGGAGCCGCCACGAGACAACCTCGGGGTGGGCGCGAAGCACCTCGTCGAACAGAGGCAGCGGAACCCAACGGCCCCGCACGAGCACGTGCGAGCCGATCGTGTGGCGCGGCGGGCCGTCGAGCGACCAGGTGACCATGCCGGTGCGCACCGGGCGGTCGTAAAGCGCTTCGGTCCACGAAGGCGCGACGATGATCTCGTAGGCGCCGGTGTCGCCGAGGGGCGACAGCGAGTATTGGGCGCCCACGTGCACCTGCGTGAGGGCACCCCGTGGCGTGGAGGAGACCGCAGCACCGGTGACGGGGTCAATGTGGATCTCGGCCACCTCGGCCCCGAATGCGTCCGCGAGCCGATCGAGCGAACCTTCGCTCGGGATCTCGCCGATGGTCAGGAGCAGACGGATACCCAGGCGATCAGGGCGGTAGCCGAGATCGTTGGCCCGATCGACGAGGTGCTCCGCGCCGCACGGGGTCATGACGAGCACCGTGGTGCCGAGCAGGTGCAGCGTGCGAAGCAACCGCACACGACCCTGAGGCTCGACGTGGGCGACCGCCGCCGACACGAGCGACGCGGCCTCGGCCAGCGGCGCCGCGTCGTTGCTCGCCGCGACGACGACCCGATCGGATCGATTGAGACCCAGCGAGGCCAGCGCGGACGCGGTGATGGACGCCACGGCGCGCTGATCGTCGGGAGTGAGCGGGACCACGCAGTCGAAGCTGCTCATGCGCAGCATGCCGCCGACCTCGCTCGGGTCGAGGATGCCCGCGAGCTCCGTACGGTCGAGCGGCTCGATGGCCATCGTCAGTTCGCTCCGCGACTGCGTATCGGCACGACAGGACCGCCGGGCTCGGGCCGAGGTTGCCCGCACATCCAGGCCCAGCACTCGTCGACGCGAGACTCGAGCGCGGCGAGGTCGCCGCCGTTCTGAATGACGAAATCAGCGCGGGCAAGGCGGTCTTCGCGGCTGGCCTGGCGTTTCATGCGCGCCCGCACGTCGTCGGCGGAGAACCCGCGGTGCTGGACGAGTCGGGACACCGCAAGCTCCGGATCGATGTCGACCACGATGACCGCCCCGAGGTTCTCGTATCCGCTCTCGACGAGCAGCGGGATGTCGAGCAGCACCGTGGCGTCGGTGTCATTGTGCACGGTGCGGCGCCTGGTCATCTCGTCGATGACCGCTGGGTGCACGATGGCATTGAGCGAAGCCAACTTGGCCGGATCGGAGAAGACGATGCGCGCTACCTCGGCCCGGTCGAGTGTGCCGTCGGGCAACACGATCCCCGCTCCGAGCGCCTCGGCCATGAGCACGAGCACCGGCGAACCAGCGGCCTGGACCTCGCGCACGATCGCATCGGCATCGATGAGCACCGCGCCGCGCGCCGCAAGAAGCTCGGCCACCGTGGATTTGCCGGAGCCGATGCCGCCCGTGAGCCCGAATTCGATCACCCCGTGACCGTAGCGGAGGTGTGCCCGCCGACCGAGGTTCTGCGCCGGGAGAGTTGAGGAGTGCACGCGCTACAGAAGTGGGCCGAACGTTTCTGGCAGCGGGCTGAGGGGCGCATCTAGGTTTTGCCCAAGAGATCTTCTCCGACGCCTGCTCCCCATTTCCATCGTTCTGCGAGCCGGCGCCTCGTCATGTTCAGTGCTCTCGCCGCCCTGGCCGCGTCCCCGCAGTCGCCGATTCCTCGGGCTGCTCAGCTGGGCGGACCCGCCCGGCGCGTCTTACTCGGATCTCGACACGATCCTCGTGACCTTCGAGGCATTGCGGTTGATGGCCGAGCTGTGCCGTCCGCACATGCCCGTCGGCGGCGCGATCGCCAGGATCGCGTCCACCGCAAGGGCGGCCGACGTCGCGGACATCGGGAATTGGCTGCCACTCGTCTCGATCCCCGACTTCGCCGGCGCGAAGGCACAGCGCGAGGAGCGCCCGAAGGACAGCGCGAGGAGCGCCCGAAGGCACAGCACGAGGAGCGCCCGAAGGAACAGCGCCTCGGGGTACGTGCCGTCGAAGGAAGCGGTCATCCTCTGGACCACGTTCGCCGCAAGCGACTACGCGTCCGACCGCAGCTGCGTGAACGGCATCAGCACCGGGCCCCACCGACACCCCCATGATGCCCGATTTCGAAAAGGCCCCATCGGCCGCCCTCGTCGACCAGTTCGCCACCTGTCTCGGGCGGCGTTCGATCCCCGAAGAGCAGGCGTACCCGATGCTGTTCCTCAACAGCGCGGCGGCCAGCTACATCAGCGGCGAGAACCTGAACACCGACGGCGGCACCTCCGGTGGCCTCACCCCCGGCCGTCTCGAGCGACGACCCCGATCACGAGGGCGACGTCGCACGAGTCGGCGACCTGCCCGGCTCGGCGCTATTGCTCGCGAACGTGTTGCTTCTCCCGTTCGACTGAGACGATCGCGGTTCGCCGGGCCGCACCACTTGTTGAGTGAAAAACCCGCTCAGAGCGGCGGAATCGCGCAACAAGCCGCGCAGCGATGCGCTCGGCGCTTACGCCGACGTGACGTAATACCCGTCGGCGATGGTGAGCACCTCGTCGAGGATCGCGAGGCCTTGGCGTAGGTCGTCGACCGGTGTGTTGCACGGCGGAACCACGTGGATGCGGTTGTGCCACGTGAACGGCCACAGGCCGCGGGCCTTGCACGCTGCACCGAGCACCGCCATCGGTGCAGCATCCGCGCCGGTCGCGTTGAACGGCACCAGCGGCTCGCGCGTCGCGCGGTCGCGCACGAGCTCGATGGCCCAGAACACGCCGAGGCCCCGGACTTCACCCACGCTCGGATGACGCTCGGCGATGGCGCGCAGCTCAGGGCCGATGATGTCGGCCCCCAACATGCGGGCGTGCTCGATCACTCCCTCGTCGCGAAACGCGTTGATCGACGCGACCGCGCTGGCGCAAGCGAGCGGGTGCCCCGAGTACGTGAGCCCACCGGGGTACACGCGCTCGGCGAAATGGTCGGCGATGTGTTGGCCGATGATGACGCCACCCAATGGCACGTAGCCCGAGTTGACGCCCTTCGCGAACGTGATGAGGTCGGGTACGACGTTCCAATAATCGACAGCGAACCATTCGCCGCAGCGGCCGAACCCCGACATCACCTCGTCAGCGATCATGACGATGCCGAACTCGTCGCAGAGCTCGCGCACGCCGGCGAGATACCCCTCGGGCGGAACAAGGATGCCGTTGGTACCCACCACCGGTTCGAGGATGATGGCCGCAATCGTGGCCGGCCCTTCGAACTGGATGACCTCGCGTAGGTGGGCGAGCGCGCGCACGCCCTCCTCCGTCGCGTCGGCGGAGAAGAACGGCGAGCGGTAGAGAAACGGCCCGAAGAAATGCACGGCTCCGGGCGTGGCCGGTTCGCTTGGCCAGCGACGCGGGTCGCCGGTGAGGCTGATCGCCCCGTTGGTCGCGCCGTGATAGCTGCGATACATGGCGAGCACCTTGTGCCGCCCGGTGTAGAGGCGCGCCATGCGGGTCGCGTTCTCGACCGCTTCTGCCCCGCCATTGGTGAAGAACACCATGTCGAGGTGACCGGGCGCCGCCTCGGTGATGAGGCGCGCCGCCTCGCCGCGCACCCCGACCGCGAACGATGGCCCCGCGGTGCAGAGCGCATCGGCCTGGTCGCGAATCGCCGCCACGATCTTCGGATGCTGGTGCCCGATGTTCAGGTTGACGAGCTGGCTCGAGAAGTCGAGATAGCGGTTGCCCTGTTCGTCCCAGAACCAACTGCCCTCGCCACCCGCGATCACCAGCGGGGCCAGCGCGGCCTGCGCCGACCAGGAGTGGAAAACGTGGCGACGATCGTTGGCGAACGCCGGGCTCGCGGAGGTGTCGAGTGCCGTCATGGGCTCAGCGTATTCGGGACCCGCGATGTTGAAGAAACACCATTTTGTACCTGGACAGATGTCGCTCGACGTTCACGCACCCCCCTACCCCGCAACTGGTAGTTCCAGAGCGCTGCGGAGCGCGCACTGGAACTACCAGTTCGGCAAATGGGCGCTAATGCGAGCCGTCGCAGACGCGCGCCTACCAGCGCGCGTGGTAGGCGGTGTCCCACGAGCGACCGTGCGATGAGGGGCCAAGCGCGCTGCGTTCGAATGGAGCCGACCACAGCGAGGCCCTGCCAGGCATCGCTCACCGTGGCGAGGCTGACCATGCCCGCGATGCCGCGCGGTGGCCGGTCGCTGATCTGTGCCGCTGCGGCGCGTGTTTGTCCGGGACACGATTCATTGTCCAGTACCCGTGAGGCGTTGTCACGATACGCGCGTGACATTACGATCCGCGGCGTTGACGTGCCGCCCGGTGATGTGGGGGGTCGCATCACCTCGAGCAGAGACGAGGCCCCATGGCCAGGACCGTACGTGCGGCATTGCTGCAGACCGAGTGGACCGGCGACAAGGCGTCGATGATCGACCGCCACGAAGAGTCCGTACACGAGGCCAAGGCCGCTGGCGCGCAGGTGATGTGCTTCCAGGAGTTGTTCTACGGGCCCTACTTCTGCCAAGTGCAAGACCCTGCGTACTACGAGTACACCGAGTACATCCCCGATGGGCCGACCACGCAACGGTTCGCATCGCTCGCCAAAGAGGTGGGCATGGTGCTGGTAGTGCCCATGTACGAGGTCGTGCGCGAAGGGCTGTACTACAACACCGCGGCGGTCATCGACGCCGACGGCACCTACCTCGGCAAGTACCGCAAGCAGCACATCCCTCACACGCCGGGCTTCTGGGAGAAGTACTACTTCCGCCCCGGCGACGGCGGCTACCCCGTCTTCGACACGGCGGTGGGCAAGGTCGGCGTCTACATCTGCTACGACCGCCACTTCCCCGAGGGTTGGCGTGCGCTCGGCGTGAACGGGGCCGAGATCGTGTTCAACCCATCGGCCACCAGCCGCGGCCTGTCGTCGTATTTGTGGAAGCTCGAACAGCCAGCGGCCGCGGTGGCGAACGAGTACTACATCGGCGCGATCAACCGTGTCGGCATCGAGCCGCTCGGCGACGATGACTTCTACGGCACGAGCTACTTCGTCGACCCGGAAGGCAGGTTCGTCGGCGAGACCGGCGACCCGAACAAGCCCGAGCTCATCGTGCGCGACCTCGACATGGACCTCATCAAGGTCGTGCGCGACCGCTGGGCGTTCTACCGCGACCGCCGGCCCGACGCCTACGGCGATCTCACCAAGGACTGAAGCGCATCATGGCTCGCACCCTCATCACCAACGGCACACTCATCAGTGCAAGCGGCACCTCCAAGGCCGACGTGCTGATTGACGGTGAGACCATCGCCGCGCTGCTCGAGCCCGGGCAGTCGACCACCCTCGGGATCGTGGCCGACCGCGTGATCGACGCGACCGGCAAGTACGTGCTGCCCGGCGGCGTCGATGCGCACACGCACATGGAGTTGCCGTTCGGTGGCACGTTCGCCTCCGACACTTTCGAGACGGGCTCGCGGGCTGCGGCGTGGGGCGGCACCACCACCATCATCGACTTCGCCGTGCAGACCACCGGCGCCGATGTGCAGGAGAGCCTCGCGGCGTGGCATGGCAAGGCCGACGGCGAGTGCGCTATCGACTACGCCTTCCACCAGATCGTGGGCGGGGTCGATGACCAGAGCCTCAAAGCCATGCGCTACCTCGTCGATCACGAGGGCATCTCGAGCTTCAAACTCTTCATGGCCTACCCCGGGGTGTTCTACAGCGACGACGGGCAGATCCTCCGAGCCATGCAGACCGCGGCCGACATGGGGGCCATGGTCATGATGCACGCCGAGAACGGCATCGCCATCGACGTCATCATCCGCCAGATGCTCGAGAAGGGCCAGACCGACCCGCGATCTCACACCGACTCGCGCCCGGTCGAAATGGAGGAGGAAGCGACCAACCGAGCGATCCTGCTCGCGAAGGTCGCGAAGTGCCCCCTGTACGTCGTGCACATGTCGGCCAAGGAGGCCGTCGACACCGTGGCCCGCGCCCGCGACCTCGGCGCCAACGTGTTCGGCGAGACGTGCCCGCAGTACCTGTACTTCAGCTACGAGGAGCACATGAGCCGGCCCGGCTTCGAGGGTGCGAAGTACGTGTGCTCCACGCCCATCCGGCGTCGGAGCGAAGGCCACCAAGAAGCATTGTGGCGCTACCTGCGCACCAACGACCTGTCCGTGGTGGCCACCGATCACTGCCCGTTCTGCTTCAAGGAGCAGAAAGAGCTCGGCGTCGGCGACTTCTCGGCCATCCCCAACGGCATCGGCGGCGTCGAGCACCGCATGGACACGATCTACCAAGGAGTCGTGCACGGCGAACTCAGCCTCGCCCGCTGGGTCGAGCTCTGCAGCACCACGCCAGCACGCATGTTCGGGCTCTACCCGAAGAAGGGCGTGATCGCGCCCGGCTCCGACGCCGACATCGTCATCTACGACCCCGACGCCAAGACCAACATCAGCGTGAAGACGCACCACATGAACATGGACTACTCGGCATACGAGGGCATGGTTATCGACGGCAAGGTCGACACCGTGTTGTCGCGCGGCACCGTGGTCATCGAGAACGACGCCTACAAGGGGCGCAAGGGTCACGGCCGCTACGTGCGCCGCGGCCTTTCCCAATATCTCTTGTGAGGTTCCCATGAAGCAGATCCACCACTGGATCGGCGGCGATTACCACTCCGGTGCGTCAGGCCGCAGCGGCATCGTCTTCAACCCCGCCAGCGGCGTTCAGTCGGGCTCGCTCGACCTTGCGTCTGTCGACGACGTCGTCTTTGGCGTCGCAACTGCCAAGGACGCACTACCGGGCTGGCGGTCCACCTCGCTCGCGCGCCGCAGCGAGATCATGTTCACGCTGCGCGAGTTCGTCGACCGTCACCGCACCGACATCGCGAAGCTGTTCACGCGGAGCACGGCAAGGTGCTGAGCGACGCGCCTGGCGAGGTGGCCCGCGGGCTCGAGAACATCGAGTTCGCGTGTGAAATCCCTCACCTGCCGAAGGGTGGGTCCAGCGAGCAGGTCTCGGGTGGCGTCGACCTGCAGATGGCCGCCGATGCGGCGGTCTCCTCGGCGTTCGGTTCCGCCGGCGAACGATGCATGGCCATCTCGGTCGTAGTCGCAGTCGATGGCGTGGGCGATGCATTGGTCGATGCATTTATCGATGCGATCTCGAGCCGCATGCCCGACATCGCCGTCGGCCCGGGCAACGTGCCCGGCAACGAGATGGGTCCGGTCATACGCCGCAATCATTGCGACCGTGTTGCGGGCTACGTCGGCATGGTCGGCACCACCCGCTGGCCCGACCCGGCAACGTCGGGAGTCGATCTCGGCTTCCCACAGAATAATTGAGAGACTCGTTCATGGAATTCGGCGTCGTACTTCAGACCAATCCGCCTGCCTCGAAGGTCGTCGAGCTCGCGCGCCTCGCCGAGCTCGAGGGCTTCGAGTACGTGTGGACCTTCGACTCGCACATCTTGTGGCAGGAGCCCTACGTCATTCACTCGGCGATCCTGGCGGCCACTCGCAGGGTGATCGTCGGGCCCATGGTCACCAACCCGGCCACGCGCGACTGGACCGTCACGGCGTCAGTGTTCGCGACGCTGAACGAGATGTACGGCAACCGCACCGTGTGTGGCATCGGCCGCGGCGACTCCGCAGTGCGCGTCACGAACGGTCGGCCGACCACCCTCGCCACCATGCGCGACTGCATCGACGTGGTGCGCAACCTCGCGAACAGCCGAGCCGCCGAATACAACGGCGCGACCCTGCAGTTCCCCTGGAGCGTCGGCAGCGAGCTCGAGGTGTGGGTCGCGGCCTACGGCCCGAAGGCACTGGCCCTGGCCGGCGAGGTCGGTGACGGATTCATCCTGCAGCTGGCCGACCCGGATATCACGGCGTGGAGCATCAAGGTCGTGCGCGCCGCAGCGGACGCCGCCGGCCGCGATCCCGATTCGCTCACCATCTGCGTCGCCGCGCCCGCCTACGTGAGCGACGACCTCGTACATGCACGTGAACAATGCCGCTGGTTCGGCGGCATGGTCGGCAACCACGTCGCAGACATCGTCAGTCGCTATGGCGACGAGGGCGCCAACATCCCTGCGGCACTCACCGACTACATCAAAGGCCGTGAGGGCTACGACTACAACGAACACGGTCGCGCCGGCAACACCCACGCCCAGTTCGTGCCCGACGCAATCGTCGATCGATTCTGCTTGCTCGGGCCACCCGAGGCGCACGTCGCACGGCTGAAGGAGCTGCAGGAGCTCGGCGTCGACCAGTTCGCGATCTATCTCCAGCACGACGCGAAGGAACAGACGCTCGCGGCATACGGCAACCACGTCATCCCAGCGCTGCGCGCCCACACCGCGGCGCGCAGCTGACGCCGTGCGCGCTCGCCGGGTTGCGATGTTCGTGCTGTCGCTAGTGCTCGCCGCGGCGATGTGGGAGCTGTACAAGGCCGTTGGGCCCGAGACCGGGGGCAAGGTGCTCGGCATGCGGGTCCTCCCGAAGGCCGAAGACCGCGCGATGCCCCACGTGTGGGAGATGTTCCAGCGATTCGGGCGCGCCGAGGTGCGCAGCTCGAAGGACACCGTGCTCGAGGCCGTCGTGTCGGGCGCGTGGTACTCGTTCCGCATCGCGCTCGCCGGGCTCGCGCTCGGCACTGCGGTCGGGTTCGGCCTCGCCGTGCTCATGGCCCGCTTTCGTGTGGTCGAGCGCGGGCTGCTCCCCTGGCTTGTGGTGTCCCAGACCGTGCCCCTCATCGCGCTCGCGCCGCTCGTCGCGAGCTGGGGCGGCAAGCTGCACATCGGCGGGTTCACCTGGCAGCGATGGATGTCGGCTTCCATCATCGCGGCCTTCCTTGCGTTCTTCCCCATGGCCGTCGGTGCGTTGCGCGGTCTCAGCTCACCGCCACCCGCCGCGCTCGAACTCATGGACAGCTACGCCGCGCCATGGCGGTCCACGCTCTTCAAGCTGCGGATCCCGGCCGCGCTCCCCTATCTTGTACCGGCCTTCCGGCTCGCCGCGAACGCCGCGGTGGCCGGCACGGTCATCGCCGAGATCTCGGCCGGTGTCCGCGGAGGCATCGGGCGGCTCATCCTCGAGTACATGCGCGAGGCCACCGGCGATCCGGCCAAGGTCTACACCGCGGTCTTCGGCGCGGCGGCCGTCGGCCTGCTCATGGCCGGACTCGTCGCCGTGGTCGAGATGACCGCCACGCGCCACCTGCGCAAGGAAGAGTTCGCGTGACCGAGATCGCGGTCCCGACGGGTCAGGTCGGCGCGGCCGCTGCCGCCGTCGAGGCGCGGGGCGCCGCGATGACGTTCAACGCTGGGCGCCCCAACGAAGTCATCGCCCTCGCGCCGATCGACCTCACCGTCGCGCCGGGCGAGCTTGTGTCGCTCATCGGCCCGTCGGGCTGCGGAAAGTCCACGCTGCTACGACTCATCGCCAACCTGCTCGAACCGACGGACGGTTCGTTGCTGATCAACGGCAAACCCGCATCGCAGGCCCGACTCGACGGCGACTACGGCATGGCCTTCCAACAGGCCGGCCTCTTCGATTGGCGAACGGTGTCCCGCAACATCGAGCTCCCGCTCGAGATCAAGGGCTGGGATCGCACACGCCGTCGAGCGAGGGCACTCGAGATGCTCGAGCTCGTGCGGTTGTGCGACTTCGCCGACCACCATCCGTGGGAGCTGTCGGGCGGCATGCAACAGCGTGTCGCGATCGCTCGCGCGCTCTCGTTCGAACCGAAGCTGCTGCTCATGGACGAGCCGTTCGGCGCGCTCGATGAGATGACACGCGAACACATGCAGACCGAACTCGGTCGCATCCGTGCCGCCACCGGCGCAGCGGTCATCTTCGTCACGCACTCGATTCCCGAGGCGGTCTTCCTCTCCGATCGGGTCGCGGTCATGTCAGCTCGTCCCGGACGTATCGAGGCCGTCATCGACGTCGCGCTCGGCGAGCGCACCGAGCTCACGCGCGGAGACCCGCTCTTCTTCAAGCACGTCACCGAGGTACGCGAGGCGTTGCGGGCCGGCCATGGCGTCGGCGGCGGAATGGAAGATCGGTGACCCGCCAACGCATACTCGCCATGTTCTGGCCGGTGCTGTTCGGCGCGGTGTTCCTGGGCCTTTGGGAGACGTTCGTCGTCACGCGCGATATCAAGCCCTACCTGTTGCCCAAGCCCAGCGCGATCTGGGGGCAGTTCCACGGCAACTTCACACTCATCCGCAACTCGACCCGCGTCACGGCAACCAACGCGTTCATCGGCTTGTTCCTGGGAGTCGCGGGTGGCGCGCTCGTGGCCCTCGTCGCGAACCGCTTCCGCCTTCTGCGTGAGCTGGTCATGCCGCTCGCGATTTCGGTGGCCGCGGTACCGATCATCGTGCTCGTAGCGATCTTCAACAACCTGTTTTCGATCACCAGCGAGGTGCCGCGCCGCCTTATGGTCACGCTCATCGTGTTCTTCGTCGTGTTCCTGAACGTGTCGAAGGGGCTCACGCAATCCGACCCGACACAGCTCGAGCTGATGCGCAGCTATGGCGCGTCGCAATCCACCATCATCCGCAAGGTACGCGTCCCCAATGCGCTCGCATATCTATTCATCGCACTGCGCCAAGTCGCCCCGCTGGCCGTGGTAACCGCCTTCGTTTCCGAGTACTTCGGCGGTACTCAGGATGGACTCGGCGCACGCATCACACAATCGATCGCGTCGTCGCGCGATGCCGCCGGCTGGGCATACGTGTTGGCGGCGTGCATCCTCGGTCTCGTCTTCTTCGGCGTGGCCATCGCGATCGAATGCGCTGCCGCGCCGCGGCGCTCGCGGCAGCTGTCCTGATCTCGGCAGAGAAAACAACCATGGAAGGCAGTGCGATGAGGGGACGGAAGTGGATCCGAGCCGTTGCGGCCGGTGCCGCGTTGACGCTGCTCGCGGTGGCATGCGGCGACGATGGAGGCAGCACTGCGAGCGGTGACAGCTCAAGCGGTTTGCTCACCAAGGTGAAACTGCAGCTGCAGTGGGTGACGCAGGCGCAATTCGCGGGTTACTTCGCGGCGGTCGAGCAGGGCTACTACAAGGAACAGGGTCTCGACGTCTCCATCCTCGAGGCCGCAGTCGACACCGTACCGGCGAAGGTGCTCGCCGACGGCGGCGCCGACTTCGCTGTGTCGTGGGTGCCGAAGGCGTTGCAGACCCGCGAGGCCGGCGCCGACGTCGTGCAGATCGCTCAGGTGTTCCAGAAGTCGGGCACCCGTCAGGTGTCGTTCAAGGACAAGAACATCACCACACCCACGGCGTTCAAAGGCAAGAAGGTCGGCAACTGGGGCTTCGGCAACGAGTACGAAGTCTTCGCGGCGATCACCAAGGCGGGCCTCGACCCGGCGAAGGACGTCACGAGCGTCCAGCAGCAGTTCGACATGGTCGCGATGCTCGCGGGCGAGATCGACGCCGCCGAGGCCATGACCTACAACGAGTACGCACAGGTGCTCGAGGCCAAGAACCCGAAGACCGGCAAGCTGTACACCCCCCAAGACTTCAACGTCGTCGACTACAACACCGAAGGCGTGGCGATGTTGCAGGACGCCCTCTGGGCCAACGGCAAGAAGCTGGCCAACGACAAGACGTACCAGGAAACCACCACCAAGTTCCTCACTGCCTCGCTCGAAGGCTGGATCTACTGCCGTGACAACGCGCAAGCCTGTGCCGACCTCGTGGTCGCAAAGGGCTCGAAGCTCGGCAAGAGCCATCAGCTGTGGCAGATGAACGAGGTCAACAAACTGATCTGGCCGTCCACGACAGGCATCGGCGCCATCGACAAGACGGCGTACGACCAGACGGTAAAGATCGCCCAGGGCACCAAGAACCTCGAGGGCAAGACCGTCCTCTCCAAGACTCCTGACGCGGCGGCACTCAACACCACCTACGTCACCAAAGCCATCGCCGCGCTCGAAGCCAAGAAGCTCGATACCAAGGGCGTGGCATTCAAGCCGATCACCGTGACCCTCGCCGAAGGCGGCCAGTAGGCCCCGAGGCCGCTTTTGGGTCGCCAAACGCGCGCTCTGACGTGCGGGGCGCGACCCAGAAGATCAACGAACGCTTTTGGGTCGCCAAACGCGCGCTCTGACGTGCGGGGCACGACCCAGAACATGCGGTGCACCGCACCTAGCCTGGGAGCGTCGCGCTACGGGAGGCGCGACGCTCCCAGGGGGTTGTCATGTCTTCACGAAGCGCACGCGACATCCGCGCATCGCTCGGCCATCCGGTGATCGACGCCGACGGCCACACCATCGAGGTCACACCCGTTCTGCTCGACTACCTCGACGAGGTTGGCGGGCCGGCGATCGTCGACGCGTACCGCCGGTTCCCGGTGAAGCGACAGTTCCGTCTCGACGAGAACGACCCCTACCACACCACCGATTCGGGCTCGTGGGTGTGGCCCACGCGCAACACGCTCGATCGCGCCACCGCGACGCTGCCGAAGCTCTACGCGGAGCGCCAGGAAGAGTTCGGGATCGACTATTCGATCGTGTACCCGAGCGAGGGGCTGTTCGGTCCACAGATCGGCGACGACGACCTGCGCCTCGCCGCGTGCCGGGCCTACAACCTCTACATCGCCGACTCCTTCCGCCCCTACGCCGATCAGCTCACGCCGGCCGCCGTGATCCCGTGCCACACGCCCGCCGAGGCAGTAACCGAGCTGCGCCACGCGGTCGGCGAGCTCGGCCTTAAGGCGGTGGTGCTGCGGTCGTTCGTGAAGCGCCCGGCCACCGCGACGCGCCCCGAACGGCTCGACTTCCTCGCGCTCGGCAGCGACCACGACTACGACCCGGTGTGGGCGGCCTGCGCCGAACTCGGGGTGGCCGCGACATTCCACAGCAGCGCCACCTACGGCGGCCGCAACCAGATCCCGAACTACAGCTACAACCACATCGGCGTGCTCGCCGCGGGCGGCGAGGCCATCGCCAAAGCGTTGTTCATGGGCGGGGTCACGAAGCGCTTTCCACAGTGCAACTTCGCGTTCCTCGAAGGCGGCGTGGGGTGGGCGGTCAATCTCTACGGCGACCTGCTCGGCCATTGGGAACGGCGCAGCGCCGGCCGCATCGACGCGTACGACCCAGCCAACCTCGACCAGGACCTATTCCTAGGCCTGCTCGAGGAGTACGGCGATGAACGCGTGCAAGGTCACCTCGGAGGCATGCGCGACATCTTCACCCGCGCCCAACCCACCGTCGATCAGACCGACAACTTCTCTGCCGTGCCGATGAACGATCCACGCGAGATGCTCGACCTGTTCGTCGCGCCGTTCTGGTTCGGGTGCGAAGCCGACGACCCGATGAACCCCCACGCGTTCAACCGCGCTGCAAACCCGTTCGGCGCCGCGATGCAAGCGGTCCTTGGTTCCGACAACGCGCACTGGGACGTCACCGACATGAACAAGGTCCTTGGCGAGGCCTACGAGATGGTCGAGAAGGGCCTGCTCGCCGAGGCCGACTTCGAGGCGTTCGTGTTCACGAACCCGGTTGCGCTGCACGCAGGCATGAACCCGTCGTTCTTCGAGGGCACGGCGGTCGAGCACGCGGTGGCCGCGGTCGTCGTACCTGCGCGTGCCTGACATGGTCGACGCGAGCGTTCGCGCCCACGTCGTGTTGGTATTCACCACCGCACACGACGAGGCTGTAGTCGCGCACGAGATGCGCAACCACGAGGCGCTGCGCGAGGTCGCCGTGCGACGCCTGGCGCGGAGCGAGCCGGCGGCCGGCCACGAGATCCCGGTCGTGGCGGTCACCGATGTCGAGGCGGTCTGGTTCGTGCCCGCCCACGACCCACTCGTCTTCGAGCGGCTCCAGTTGTTCGCGACGTTCGGCATCGAAGTCCACCTCGTCGACACCATCGAACGATGGCCCGTGCCGGTCGATCACGATGCATCGTCACCCCGCCGCCTGGCCTTCGTAAGCCGACTGGCCGCCATCGACCGAGCAACGTTCCGAGCCCGCTGGGATGTGCACGCCGGGCTCGCGCGCGTCCACCAGCAATCGATCGCCGCGTATACGCAACACTTGATCATCGACAGCTGGGGCGTCACGCCCCGATCGTTCGATGGCATCGCCGAGTTCGCGTACCTCACCCACCTCGATGGCACCACACCTCCCCGCTACGACTCCGACGAGGGACGCGACATACTCATCGCCGACATCGCGGGCCTGCTTGCGCCAGGCGGCTCACGCAGCGTGTGGGTGCGCAGCGCCTGACACCCTCGTTCCGCTCATGGCCGACAGGAACCAGACATCGGCTCTGGCTCGTCGGATGATCATGCGCGTTCGAAGACTGATCGGGCTTCTCACGGCCGCGCACGTCCTGGCCACGTTCGCTCCACCGACGATGAGGTGACCACCGACCGACAGCTGGGTCCAACCCATCGCCGGTGCCCCGGCGAGCACAGTGCCAAGTAGGTCGACCGACTCGACAGTGAACGCCATGTGGTTGAGGCCAGGCCGCAGGTGGCTGCAGAGCATGCC
>WLNW01000043.1 GCA_009699605.1 Actinomycetota bacterium
CGGTCAATGCTTGGCCCACCGGCCGAGGCACGGTGTTCGTCGAGCAGTTCACCGGGGTCGTCTACACGATCATCGGCCCGTCGCGTATGGGCGGCTTCGTGATGTTCTCGTTCATCGCGTATTGGGGCCTGTTCTTCTTCCAGCGGGCCCTCGCCACTGCCGCCCCCGCTTTCGATCAAGTGCGCTACGCCAAGTTGGTGTTCTTGTGGCCGTCGCTGCTCTTTTGGCCCTCCAGCATCGGCAAAGAGGCCCTGATGCTCTTTGCGCTCGGGCTCGCCACGCTCGGCGCGGCCCGCATGCAGGTGCAACGCATCATCAGTGGGACGGTGCTGTTCGGGCTCGGCGGCTGGGTCGCCTACTCGGTTCGGCCGCACCTCACCGTGTTACTCGTCGGCGCACTGATCGTGTCTTACCTCGTACCAGCGGAGCGGGCACAGGAACGCGGCAGCGGCGGCCTCGGACCGCTGCCTCGCGTGGTCGCGCTCACCGTCATGCTCGTCGGCTTCACCTTTCTGATGGGCCAGACCGCCGACTATTTCAGCGGCGATGGCGGCGATGGCGGCGACACCATCGCCCAGATCCTCGCCTCGACCGAACAACGCACAGCCATCGGTGGTTCGGTGATCGCGTCGAGCAGGCCGAACTCCGTGCTCGAATACCCGAACGCCGTGGTGACGGTTCTCTTCCGGCCGTTCATCTTCGAAGCACGGTCGATTCCGGGGCTGATCTCGGCAGTCGAGGCCACCATGCTCGCAGGTCTAACGATCGTGTCGCTGCGTCGGACCGGTCGAGCGTTCAAAGCGCCCCTACGCACCCGGGTGGTGGTGTTCACGCTCGTGTTCAACGCAGCGTTCGTGTTCGGTTTCTCCAGCTTCTCCAACCTGGGGCTGCTCGCCCGTCAGCGCACGCAGGTGCTGCCGTTCTTGTTCCTCCTGTTCGCCGGGCCGGCCGCGGTTCGTGCGACTCGGCGGGCAGACACTGTCGAGCGTGCGGAGCGACAGGCCCCGTTCCTCCTCCCGGGACTCCGACGGTGAGGGTGATTCGGCCTGGGATCCGCAGGTGATCCTGACCTTGGAAACGAGAATGGAGGATGGCTTCTACGAGTGGTGCGCGGATTCGGCCTCCCCAAAGCCGTCGAGTTCGAACTCGCCTTCACCACCCGCCCCGCCGCCCCCAGCGATCAGGTCTGGTCCGGGTCCTACCATCCAGCGATGGGTGGGCCGCATACTTCGTGCCCTCCGGCAGCTCGCCCGCGAGACATAAGTCGTGGGCGACAACCCGAAAGCGGTAGCCGTCGTGCCGGTTGGCCCACGCTGCGACGTGACGTTCGTTCGCGACACACTCGTGAGTATTCGGCGCTTCGTCCCCGAGTGCCGACTCATCATCATGGATGACAGCGGTCGCGGCACGGGTACAGCAGCGGCGGAAGGACTCCATGCGACGATCGTCCCGACCCGAGCTCCCGACGATCCGCCGTTCGGCAAGAGCGGCGGCCTGTATCTCACCCTCAGCCGGGCCTTCATCGAAGCGCTAACCGAGCCATTCGATCTACTGCTCAGAATCGATACCGACGCGCTTGTGGTTGGCGGAACGTTCGTCAGGGCATCCTGCGACGCCTTCGCAGCGGACCCCCAACTCGCGGTCGCCGGTTCGGACCGTGACAACAGGGGTGGGCGGAGCGGGCCGGCGAGAGCGGCGATCATCCGTCGCCTTTTCAACCCGCGTTACGTGCTCCGCAATCCGCGCCGCGCGGTACGCCTCTGGCGGCTGGCATACGTCGCGCGTCGAAACGGTTACCCCCTCGGCTCGTACGTATTTGGAGGCGTCTGTGTGTACAGCGCCCCCGGTTTACGCAGCCTTCATGAGCACGGCCTCCTCGGGTTACCCGAACTAGCTGCACTCCATCTGTCGGAAGACCATCTCTTCGGTCTCCTCATCACCGGCACTCGAGGCCACCTCGCCGAGTTGCGACGCGACGGCCAGTCCCTCATGGGTACTCGATGGAAACAGCTCCCCGATTCTCCTGAGCAACTCGTCGCTGACCGGCGCGAACTCGTGCACTCGGTTCGACAATGGAACAACCTCGGCGAGGCTGAAATCCGCGATGCCTTCCGCGCGCTCCGAGAGCACGACTGAAGTCGACTGCGTGGTGCGATCGTTACGATCACCTCCAGTGGATCCGCTCGACCTTCCCGTCTTCGTTATCTGCCGCGATCGTCTGGAGGGCCTGACCCGACTCGTCCAGTGGCTCGAGCGTGCGGGTCATCGGCACATCATCCTCGTCGACAACGACTCGACCTACCCGCCGCTCGTTGAGTACTTGGCCGTGTCACACCACCGAGTCGAGTACCTCGGCGACAATCTCGGCCACCGATCACCGTGGTCGTCAGGACTCATCGCCAAGGTCGCAAGCGACACGGCGTACATCGTCACCGACCCCGACGTCGTGCCGACCGAGGAGTGTCCACTCGACGTCGCCGCGTACCTTCACGGAATTTTGGATCGCTATCCCGGCTACGTCAAAGCCGGGCTTGGGCTGCGCATCGACGACTTGCCCACCCACTACATGAACCGCGCCGACGTCATTGCGTGGGAGGCTCAGTTCTGGCAGCGACGGCTCCATCGAGGCGTCTATCGAGCGAGTACCGACACTACGTTCGCCGTCTATCGGGCTGGGACAATCGAATGGCCCGGCGTCTGGCCGGCAATTCGGACCGGCGAACCATACGTGGCACGGCACCTGCCCTGGTACAACGACTCCGCCGCACCGAGCGAGGAAGACGCGTTTTACGAGGCACGCGCTCGCGTCGATGTCTCGAACTGGCTCACGACGAAATCCGTCAACGATCGACATCGTCCAACGACTGACTCTCCGCTGCTCTCCCGACTTGATCGAGTTCGTTGGCGCCTGTACGTGTTACGCAACCATTGGCGCGTTGGCATCTTCTGACTACCGCAAGGGGTCGGAGTTCCCCAATTTCCGCAGCAGTCGTTCCACTTGCCCGCCAACGTAGAGGATCGGGCAGAGCCCGACGACGACAAGGTGACGTACGAGAACGTTCTGACCGCGAACCACTCGCATAGCCCCGAGAAGGCCTTGCATGCGCACTTCCCGAACGGTCGAGTCTTCTGCACGGAGGTTCTGCCGCACCCGGCGAGACGCTCTCCCCCACTGACGCACGGTGACAAGCATTGGCTGATCGCCGTCATCACGCTCGCTGTCGCCGTCGCCTGCGAGTGTGCGCAACCATCGCGCCGCAAGACGCTGACCGTGGTCCGTGAGCATCGCTGTCATACGGTGTGAAATTCCGTTTGGGTTGTCGAGATATCGAACCTCAACGCTGGGCACAACCCCCACGGAGCCGAGCGGCAGCAGCCGTAGCCAAAGGTCGTAATCCTCACCTGGCATCCACTCAGCGCGATAACCACCTGCTCGTTCAACAACGTCTTTGCGGAACATTGCCGTTGAGTGACCAATGCAGTTGAAGGCAGCCATCGCCAACAGGAGACGACCGCGTGAGCCGAATGTCGGAATGACCCGATGCGCCTCGCCGGCGGCGTCAACCGTCGCAAAGTGTGTGGCACTCAGCACCATCCGCGGATCACTGTCGAAGAGCGCCACTTGGCGTGCAAGACGAGTAGGCGCACTCCAGTCATCCGCGTCCATCCGGGCGATCAGCGGCGCCTGCGCCGCCTCGATGCCTGCGTTGAGGCTCGCGACGAGTCCCAGATTTGTGACATGCGTGATCACGCGAAGTCTGGGATCGCCCATGAATGAACGCAACACCTCTGGTGTCTCGTCCGTTGAGCCGTCGTCGACCACGATGACTTCGATGTCGGTGAGCGTCTGCTGCAGCATGCACTCCACGGCCGCCCGCAGGTGCTTGGCCCCGTCGTAAACCGGAATGACCACGGAAACACGAGGGCTACTCCGTTCGCCATCCCCGCTTTGCTCGCTGGTCACGTGAGGATCCATCCGTCGCGTAGCAAAACACTCGAGTCGGGCACCTGCGGTATCCATTCGCGCGGGGCGACCACGGTGCGCGTGCCTAAACGCGAGCGCTGCAGATCGCCTGTAACGACGCCCCACCAACAGAACGTCGAGTTCGACATCACGACCTGATCAGCGCCAATCAGCAATGCGAGGTCACGCACGCGACTACTAATCCCGAGATCTGGCGGTTGCTCAACCTCAAACCCCCGATGCCTTAGCCACGCGCCCGCCAGGGTACTGAACAGCGGATCGTCACTGATGACCCATACTGGGCCCGTCGAGCAATCGAGCTCAGCGAGAGCGCGTTCGTAGTAAGTCAGGTCGAGGCCCCAGCCATTACGAAGATAATCACCCCGGCGAAACGACACCACCGTGCCGCCCAGTAAAAGCCCAGCTGGTGCGACCCGTGCAATCGTGGCCGCCAGCATCGCTGTCACCTCCGGCAGCGCTGGGTCGAACCACGTCGGATGCTGAAAGTAGCCGAACAGCCCAAGTCGGCATGGCGTCGGCGTAGGGAGTGCTTTGTCGCTGGTTGCGTGCGCCCCCACTTGGCGGATTGTCGCATCGCGAGTTGAGCGATGGAGCCTCGCCGACCGAACTCGATGCCCGATGAGTGACTTCGCGGACCGCGTAACCGGGTCGTACAACACGAGGCGTCGAAGATCGACGAGCGGCGTATGAGGAATCGGCGTGCCGAGGACACTCTCAAGACCAACACCCCCGATGAGCTCATGGAAGAAGAGGCTGGCCCCATGCTCCATCGCGACCACACGACCAGCCGCGTATTGGAACAACTGGTTACCGAGACCGCCCTGCAGGACAACCATTACCCGCTCAAGATCACTCACGTTCGCCTCCGCGTGAGAGAAATCGAAAGGCGCCGCAACACCCGACGGGCTGAGCGCTCAACGAACCGGCGGACCACCGCCACATGAGGGCGTACACGAGCAACAGCGGCCTGCCACGTGGACGTCGCACGGAAGTAGCCGTGATTCTTGTCGAGGGCCACGATGATCGGGGTCGCTCCAACCTTCGTCTCTGGCCAACAATACGTGTGCGGCAGAATGAGCTCCGGGGAGTGCTCCGAGCACCAACGGTTCCACGCGCTTTCGTCGTGCCACACGGGAACCAATCCGTTCGCGAGATCAGCGTCAATCCATCGAGACATCTGCAAGCAGGCATCGAGGTACGCACGCGAAGTACCACCCTGTACCCCCCCGCAGAAGTACTGCGACGATTCTGTCGGCGAGCAGTCCGTCTTCGACGCAGCCCGACGTTCGTAGGGAAGGTCGCCCGGATCAGCCCCTACGAACCCAGGGTGCTCGACGGCGAAGAGTCCGTCGACTTGCGAGAAGTCGCATCGCTGCTCGATCCGCATATCCACGTCCATGTAGACGAGATGGTCGACAGCCTCGAGTCGGCCCCGATGCGCCGTGATGGCGTGGTAGCGGAGCAGCGTGGGGTACGGCCACGGCAGATGACCCCAAGGCAGCCATTCGATCAACGGTGACACTCGGCCAACGTCGGGGTCTTCACCAAGGGCGAAGACCCGATGAAGGTCGCTGACGTGCTCACGCGCACTCTCAATAAATGCCGGTACGAACGACGCATAACGACCGGTCGCCATCACTATGAGTCCGGTGGTCATCGCGAGACAATCTTAGCGGGATCGTACACGGCGCCTCGCCCGACCGATGACAAGCCGAACGAACGGTCGACCCTCGCGCCTCAACACCAAGCGAGCGAAACCAAAGAACTGCAACGCCTCACGTACCCGACGCCGACTGAGTGCTGTCAGAGCGATCTCTACCGCGTCACCCGGTCGACAGTAGGCCCCGCGCTTGGCCAACGCATCGGCGTGACGACGAAGTGCCTCAAGCCGCGCCCGCTCGTTTCTTGCCGGGTCGGACAGCGAGATCCCGGCGGATCCCATGGTGTAGCGAGCGAGGGGTTCCGCGATGTTGGCCGCTCGCGCCCCCGGGATCAGCAGGAGCCGCAGCCAGAGTTCGTAGTCCTCCGCGCCGAGCAACAACCGTTCCGGCGCGAACGCTCCGACTGTCTCCAGGGCAGAGCGGCGTACGACACAGGATGTAAATACGACGTTGTGATGCGCCATGACACTCAGCAGTCGCTCGGTTGACGCGCTCGGGAATTTTTCGCCCGCGCGGAACCCGAGATCCAGCCCGGCCTCGTCAACAATCACCGCTGTGGTGGTCACGAAGGTGAGGCCAACGTCGCGTTCCAGCATCTCGATACAACGCTCGAGGCGAGTGGGCGCCCACTCGTCATCAGCGTCGAGCATCGCTACGAACTCAGACCGGCTCGCATTGATGCCCGTGTTGCGGGCGGCCCCCGGACCAGCGTTGGCCTGCTGCAACACCGAGAGGCAACTCAATCGATCGATGTGCGATCGAGCAACAGCTGCAGATTCGTCGGTCGAACCGTCGTCCACAACGACGACGACAAAATCTTGGTAAGTCTGGTCGACCAACGACTGAAGGCAGCGCTCCAGCGAATGCTCCCCATCGAACACGGGGATCACGACGGCAACCCGAGCCGAGGGAAGCTTCGCCGCGTCCGGTGATAACCAACCATCGAGTCGCGGCCCAACCATCGAAACATCGTAACGACTCCGCCGAAAACGGCACGCAGGCTCACTCGACTCAATACTTCGAGAGCAGTGCCTCGATCGCTGCGTCTTTGCTGGGAACCTTGAACCAGTTGGAGCCGTTGATCGTGTGCGCCCATCCACCGATTCGTTCGATGTAGTCGCTCTCGTTCACCGTGCCATCTCCCCGCACCTGCTCCCTTATGGTCATTGGGAGGACGAGAGACTCGGGGTCGAGATCGCGAAGCACGAGCACCTCATTCCGGCCGCCGGTGTCGACGCCAAAACCAGGAAGGAAATCAAGGCCACGCGCCCGCGCGTAATCTGTCCGAGCAAGAAAGAGCCCCGGCCAGATGTACCAATGATCGCCGCGACGCTGCAATCGACCCCACACGGGCTGGTTGGCTAACACCGCGCGAGGATCAAAGGCCTCGATCGGAAAGATGTCGTGATCGAGAAAGCCGATCACGGTGGACCGGCGACGGCGCAACACGCACCGCCACGAGAGGTTGAGCGCGAATCCGTGCGAGTGGCTTGGGCTGATCGCCGTATAGGGATTATGCGGGATCGGCCAGTACACCGCCCCGAGTTCCTCACAGAGACTGCGGACAGCGCTCGCGGACTCGCGAGTGGGCGAGTTATCGGCAACGATCCACACGAATGGTCGAGCAACGTACGTACTGAGTAATCGATGTTGATGTCGCAACAGCGCGGTGTTTGCGAAAGCGATCGTCACGAGGTCGATCGGCGCCGAGAGAACCCGGCGAACCATCCTGGCGCTCCATGCAGCGCTCAGGATGGCGCCACGAACTTCGACGTGCTTCCGAAACCGCCAAGGAAACCGCCGAAGCGCCGCGAGAGCAACGCTTTGAAATTTACCCACGCCCGAATCGTAACGACTTCGCGCGGAAGCTAGTGCCGTCAGTATCCCACGACTAGCTTTCGGGCATGCCACCAACGGGCGCCCTCAGACGAGTAGCGAGGCACGCAAAGCGCTCTCTTCGCCGTGCGGTGCCGGCTCGCGCGCCCGCGCGTCCCAGCGCTCCGATCCCGCGACTCACGTCATTTCCGCTCGTCTCAGGTGACTCGTTCATGCTGGCGTGCGATCAAGTGCTCAACGACGTACGGCCGGATCCAGTGCGACCAGCGAGGAGCGGCGGCCACGAGGGCACGGTGGCGTTCGTGGAGATCAGCCGCATCGAAACGGAGGAGGACCGCGAGCGACTACTCGACTTCGGGCAGCGACCCCACACATTCTCGACGCTGGTCATTCACAACGGCGACTTCCGCCCGCGACCGGACTACCTGGAGGCATTAGCGCAATCGTTCTCGAGAGTCTTCGCGGTCAACGTCATCGACGAGTCGGCGCACGTTCGAGCGCTGCCGATCGGATTGCCAAATTTTCACCATCATGGTGCCTCCATTCTCGAGCCGCACATTGCGGCGTGGGCATCAACAGCGCACGGCGGCCTTCGATCTGCCGGTCGGTCCTTGCCAGTCCTGGCTTCTTTTCGTTGCGGTACGAACCGAGACCAGCGAGTGCCACTCGCTGAACTGTGCACACGACGCGGGTTCCCCAACCAGGAGATCTCATCGCGTGACCTTTTCGCCGCTCTGGATCGCTCGCTCTTCGTTCTCTCACCTCCCGG
Organism: Actinomycetota bacterium; assembly: GCA_009699605.1. Taxonomy (GTDB): domain Bacteria; phylum Actinomycetota; class Acidimicrobiia; order Acidimicrobiales; family WLNW01; genus WLNW01. The sequence goes on from WLNW01000043.1 coordinate 8,252, forward strand.
CAACGGCCCAGATTGTCACCGCACATGGGAGGCGATCTATCACGGTGCCGTGCCGGTGGTGCTCCGAGGGCATCTGGCCCCGCGCTTCATTGACCAGTTACCGATCCACGTTGTGGACGACTGGGACGAGGTGCTTGATCGCACCACATCGGAGCTTCAATCGCTCTTCGATGAGCTGACGAATCGACCGAGACGACTTGCTTCGATGCAGCACTGGATCGAAACATTTCGACGGGCTACGTCGTGACGACAGCGCCCGAACTCGTGTTTGTTCACATCGGCGAATCGGTACCGACGTACGTCCGATCTGCGCTGTCACTCGCAGACCGCGATGCGCGTCTACCGCTACGGATGCTCTGCTCCAGCGCCACTGCGCCGCACTTCACGGGCCTCTACGCCACCACGGCGATCGATGACTTCTACGACCCGACTCCGTTCCTTGATGCACGCCGCAACATCGCCGCCGATCACACATTTCGCGATGGCTTCTGGCTGAAGACCACAGAGCGCTACTTCGTTCTCGCTCAATACATGGACGCGCACAGGGTGGATCGCCTCGTACACGCCGAACTCGACTCATTGACGTTCGCACTCGACCGATTCGTATCGAACCTGGACCGATCGGGAGAGCGAGGCATTTTCCTTCCGTTTGACCACCCGGCGAGGTCCATCGCTTCGCTCGTGTACGTCAACGATCCCGCCGCACTCCACGAACTCGTGCGCTTCATCACCACGACCACCCCCGTACGAAACGACATGGATCTCCTCGCACGTTTTGCTCAACACTCGCCCCGATCCGTGCGTCGCCTCCCCACGTTGGAGTCGCTGACTCGACCAGCGGCCTTCGAAGAACTCGCGTGTCGAGCCATCACCCCGAGCCAGCTGGGCGGGATCGTCGACGCCGCATCGATCGGTCAGTGGATCGGAGGGATAGATCCTCGAAACCGCGGATTCGGACCGCACTGGAACCACTTCGAGAACGATGTCACCACCCGTAACGCGCTCGCGTCGCTCGACATCGTTCTTGATGCGAGCGGGCCGACCGCTCGCATCGGCGATCTTGAAGGTGTGCGCCTCTACAACCTTCACCTGCATTCGAAGATGCACGAACACCTGACCCGGCGATCTCAGCTCCGCCGCCTTGTTCGCTGGTCTCGCCGGCGACGACGATCAATCCTCAGGTGGGACGTCCGACGCAACGCGAAGATGGCAATCCAAGCGACCAAACGACAAATCCGACGAACCCAGCGAGTACGAGCCGCGTTTCCACGAATGGAAGGTGACTGACGTCGCCTCCGGATATTCGGACCGCAGCGTGGCGATCCGTAGTTCATCGAACTCGGCGCTGGCGTCGAGGCGCCTCGGTTCCACATTTCCCCATGAGCAACGCGCTGTCTGCTTCGGCTGCGAGAACGTTAACCAGGCACCGTACGAGTGGTACTCGGAGAGTGCCGAAGCGAGCGAGAAATCGGCAGCGCCCAGCCAACACCGCAAACCGACATCAATGGCAGCACTATCCTCAGCTTTCAGCCGGTCGCTGCCGCTGCCACATGACAGCATCGCCCGGACCGCACCGGGCTGCATCAGTTGATGGTGCGTGACAAAGCTGACGTTGGAGTCGGCAACACGGTCTCCAAGCCATGTCCGGACGTGGTCACGATATGGCACGTGCATCTCCCGCGAAATTGCAAGGAGTTGGCACCCATCTGCGAGCCACGTCCGCTGCCGCAGGAGCACGGTGTCGGCATCAATCACCAGCACCCCCTGAGAACGTGACTGCGCCACATAGCCGAGCTTCAGTAACTGCTGTACGACCCAGTTTCGTCTCTCCGGCGGGACGATTCGGTCGACCAGGGCCACAACGCCAGGCGACTGAACCTCTTCTTCAGCGATGACGAAGGCGGCCGCTCCCACCTCGGTGGAAATCGCGGCGACGTGTCGCTGTGGAGCGCACACAACGAACCGGGAGATTGGATTGCGACTCCCGAGCCGTGCGCCCTCAATCGCTAGGCGAAGCGTCGGTAGGTCTTTCAGGACGCATGGAATGAACACTTCGATCGGCGGCACGTCGCGACCGTTGCTGAGCGGATCGAAGGGTCGAGTGGCTTCATACCTACTTCGAATTGTGTGCCCGGCCGTCACGAGTCGCTGACCAAACGATTCCTCAATGACCCGCCCGACCACTGCAGGCCCGACGGGTCCAGGAAGGTATGAGCCCAGCAACACGAACTTGGTGCACAGCCTCCGTATTAACTCGCGAGACCCTGCACGCAATGACGCCCACCCCTCAGGGAATGCCTTCGGCATGACACTTCCTTCCCGTGAGGACCAAGTTCGCACACAGCAGGAGTCGACCAAGCACAGGGAAGGCCCAGCCGTTACTGCGACCGTTGCGACCCGCGGCTGTTCAATCGCTCACAGTAACGGAGCGCGTGCGCGCATGACAGGTCGTTAGAATTCGGAGTGTGACTGCACCTGCCCACGCTGAACACGCCGTCGTGACGGGTGTTGCGGGCTTCATCGGTAGCACACTGGCGACGAACCTCATCGATCGGGGTTGGGTGGTGCGCGGTATTGACTGCTTCACTCCCTATTACGACGAACGCATCAAGCACGCGAATCTCGCACTCCTCCGAGAGCGGCCCGGCTTCTCGTTCGCGGACGTCAATCTCTGCCACGACGACATCAAGGACACCTTCAACGGAGCCGATGTTGTCTTCCACCTCGCTGGTCAGCCTGGCGTGCGACTTTCGTGGGACGAAGGATTTCCGACGTACCTCGATCTGAACGTGCTCGCCACCCAGAGGGTGCTCGAGGCGCTTCGCCGACAACCAAACACTCGCTTGGTGTACGCCTCGAGCTCGTCGGTGTACGGCAACACCGACACAGTGCCGACGCCCGAGAGCCAGCTGCCCCGTCCTTTCAGCCCTTATGGCGTCACCAAACTCGCTGGCGAGCACCTGTGTCTCGCGTATGCGGAGAACCACGGAGTCTCGGCACGCGTGCTCCGGTACTTCACGGTGTACGGGCCGCGACAGCGCCCGGACATGGCGCTCCATCGCATGATCGTCTCGGCGTTGAACGGCGATGCGTTCTCACTCTTCGGAGATGGCTCCCAAGTACGCGACTTCACGTATGTCGACGACGTGGTTGAGGCAACGATTGCCGCCGGGCTCTCAGCCGACGCATCAGGTCATGTCATCAATGTCGCCGGTGGTGGTTCGACGACGATGACTGAATTGGTTGAAATTGTTGGCGATGCCGTCGGCAGACCGCTTCGAATTGAGACGCAGCCAGCGCAGAGCGGCGACGTCCGTGCCACGAGCGGAGACACCCGCCTCGCGCATTCGGTGCTGGGTTGGAGGCCGATGATCGATGTGCGCGAAGGAGTTCGTCGACAGACTGCGTGGCATCGCTCCCGCCCGCGATGAGTTCGACCGTGAACGACAGCATCCAGGCAGGCGCCTCGCAGCACATCACATTCGTGTGCGGCACGCCGCACGGCGGTGCTCTCGATAGCACGGTCGCGCTTGCACAATGTGCGAGGGATGCCGGCCATCCGACCACCGTCGTTGTCGCGGCCTCTGACCCTTACTCCACCGATCGCCGGCTGAACGCTGCGCTTGTGCGATTGAGTCGCTGGTCTGCACCACTTGCGCACTCGGCGTGGCGCATCTATGAACGACGCCACCGCCGAGCCACGAGGGATGAGGTTTCGCATTTCACGGTGCTGAGAGCGACCGACGTCGTCGCCGTCGCTCGAAGCGTGCATCCCGCCGGGGGCCTTGTCGTCGTCAACTCGGTCCGCAGACTCGACCTCAAGCGTCTCATCGAACTCGCTCAAGCGATGTCAAGCGGCGTCGTTTGGTATCTGCGTGAGGCGACGTCATTGGTCTCGGTCGCTGAACTTGGGCCACTCGTCGATGTACTGCTTGCGAACTCGGTCCCGCTCGCGGCTGAGGCCTCACGCCTCGCGGGGCGCGCGTGCGAATACGTGCCTTCGGTCATCTCGGTGGACGACCTTGTGGAGCCGACAGAGCGTCGCTCACTGCTCTTGGTGAATGCGGTGGCGTCATACGGCCTAGATGAAGCCATTGAGATCGCCCGGCGTCGACCCAACGACCATGTGGTGCTGCAGGAGTCGTGGCCCCTCGAGGCTTCTGACCTTGCGTCACTTCGTGAACGAACGCAGGCGCTGCCAAACGTAGAGTTCCGACACCGGACTGAGCGCTCGGCCATCTATCGAGACGCACGCATCATGTTGCTGCCGCACGCTGCGAACGTCGTCGGACTCAACCGGCCGAGGGTTGCACTCGAGGCGCAGCACCTTGGCGTGCCGGTCATCGCGTACAACACGCCTGGGCTTGCCGCTGTGGTGGCGTCAGACCGATGCATTGTCGAGAATGACGGCATTGATGGGTGGGTGACAGCGATCGACCGTATCGACGGAGACTACGGGAGGTCGGTTGCAGAGGCCCGATCGTTCGCGGCCCAAGAGTTACCCACCAACGAGGTGATCTGGCATCGATTTGCTGTCGTTGCCGGGCTCGACTGAGCGACACGCCGTCGTTCGCGAAGGCGTATCTGTGCAGCGGTCAGGAGCGCTTGGCGGCGGCTCGCAAAGCGCCGAGTCGACAGGCCAGTAACCACAACCATGCGAGGCGACGGCTGGGGTGCCACGCCATGGGTGCCAAGACAAAGAGCCGCAGCCACGACTTCCAGGCGTGGCTGCGCGGCGGTTGCAACCCGAGGGCACGGCAGCGTCGCGACAGAGCCACCTGGCTCGCACCGTAGAAGCGGCCCTGCTTCCAAAGCGCGCGTGCTTCGCTCCGGTATCGGTAGTGCACTACCGCCGCAGGAACGAACTCAACGCGCTCACCAGCGGCCGCTATACGCAACGACAGCTCGATGTCCTCGAGTCCTTCGAATGACTCGTCGAACCCATCGAAGCGGTTCCACGCGGCTCGAGTCATGCCTCCGGTGCAGCCGCTCAGGATCGTGTGTGGGCCGAACCGCGGGGCAACTCCGAGCTGCTTTCGTCCGCGGCTTGCAGCGAGGCCGGGCTCATTCAGCCGATCGACCTCGGTCTGACCGGTCACGCACTCGTGCTCGCGCAATGCGATCCCGAACGACCTCACCCATTCCACGCCAACGATGTCGTCGCCGTCGCAAAACACGACGGATCGAGCGGCGGACGCCTCAACTCCGCACCGCCTGACTGCCGCCACACATTTTGCGTGTTCAGCGTGCACCACGCGGATTCGGTTGCGAAGGCCGGCATGATTGAAGGCGACCGCAGCGCTGTCGTCGGTCGAGCCGTTGTCGACAACGATTACCTCCCACGCCCCGTCCCAATCCTGTCGGGCGAGAGAATCGAGTTGATCTGCGAGCGTCGCTCCTTCATTTTTACAGGGAATGATGACCGACAATTCGATATCACTCATGGCCGCAGACCTCGCCGACTACGAGCGCAAGTGTCCACGACCACTGCACTCTGAATGCCCGTCGGTAAAGCTTCGGTGAGCGAACGATGAGCCAAGCGAAGCGACGTCGCTGCTGCCAGCAGCGACGGGTACGAGATGAGGTGTGGCCGCTGAGCCGAGCAAGTCGCTCAGTCGCTCGACCGAACGAGACACCCTGACGCCAGCGTTCGCGTCCTGATCTCCGGTGTCGGTACCCCACGACTGCTTCCGGCACCCATGTGGGCGCGACGCCAGTGCGATCGAGCCTGATCGCGAAGTCCACGTCGCATCCGATCAGCCACGACTCGTCGAAGCCGCCGACAGCGTCGAACGCTGAACGCTGAACGCCGAAGTTGCACCCGTGTGCGAAAGGAGTGCCGCCGGCCGTACCGGGTATCTCGGTGAACAGACGTCGCCCGCGAACTCCCGCGAGCCATGCCGGATTGAGGCAATCAACGTTGAGGGGACCGGTGACGAACTGGTGTTTCTGCAGCGCGTTATGCATTGCTGTGGCCCAGGTCGGGGCCACAACATCATCGGCGTCGCAGAATGCGATCGAGTCCGATCGCGCTGCCGCTACTCCCATGTTGCGCGCGTGGGGCTCGCCCTGTCGGTCGGTTGCATCGACGACCCGGAATCGCGGATCGGCCGCGGCGAACTCAATGGCAATCGCTCGTGAGTCATCGGTTGATCGGTTCTCAACGACGAGCACCTCGATGTCGTCACCGATGGACGCGGCCAGAGCGCCAAGTTGCTCAGCAAGGGTGGCTGATGCGTTGTAGGTCGGGATGACTACCGACAGGCGCGGTGCGGGCGATTCAGTCATCGGGGCTTTGGTGGGTTGTCCGACGGTATGTACCGAGCACGGCCCGGTCGGCCGCGAAGTCCATCAATGAGACCGTGACAACGCGCGCGCATGAGTGCGATGTCACGGTGTTTCACGGTTAGTAGTACCCCACCGAGAACCACCGATCGACAAGTAATGACCGTCAGCGCCCACATGTCGAGGTGGCGCTGTGCAGTGATGACCAATGCCCGTGTCTTGAAGTACTCGCGCCACGCGGTGCGTGTTGGCGAAGTGCTGGCCACCTCAAACGATGTTTCTGGCTCTACAACCTGCAAGCGAAGGCCTACTGCGCGCAACCGAAGGCCGAGCTCAAGGTCCTCGAACCCGAAGAACAGCGTCTCGTCGAAGAAGCCGATCTGATCGAGTACCGCCCATCGATAGAGCGGCACACCATTGCTCGCAAGGTAGTCGCAATCTTGCGGCATCCGATCGACAGGATGTACGCGCTTCAGAGACGCTCGAGTTTGGCGCCATCGGGCACCGCGCAGGCCGATGGCGGCAACTTCATCCGGGGCGCCGACTGCCTTGGCCAACATCTGAGCGCACATACTCGGCTCGGTGATTGGGTCGTCATCATCGACCAACAAAAGCCAGTCGCCTCGTTTGGAATCATGTTCGGCAAGTAGGGCGGCGCGGGCCCACGCGCCGGCCGGTCCGAGGTTGTGTCCGGTCGCCAGATATCGGAGCGTTGTCGTCGGTCGAGCGACTGCAGCTTCGACGACCGCACACGCCGACTGCGCCGGGTCGTTGTCGGCCACGACGACCAGAGACGGCGGCACAGACTGGTTGAGCAGGCTCTCGAGGGTGGCTCGCAACGCGTCGGGTCTCCGAAACGTCGCCACGATCGCGCAGTACTGGTTGTTGCGTGAGTGGCCCGTCGCGTCGCTGGGATTCAGGTCATGCCCGATCGTTCGAGGGCCAGTCGGTAAAAGCCACTGGTGGAACGCAACACTTCGGGAGTTTCGAATGCGGTCATCTGTCCCTGCTCGATGACAATGATGCGGTCACACATGTCGATGGTGGACATGCGGTGGGCGATGATCACGACGGTCACTTTGCTGCGCAGGCTGGCGATCGTGTCACGGATGAGCGCCTCACTGTGGCTGTCGAGCGCCGAGGTGGGCTCGTCGAGAATGAGAAATTCTGGTCGACCGGCGAGTGCCCTAGCGATCGACAGGCGCTGTCGTTGCCCACCCGAAAGTCGCGTGCCGCGTTCGCCGAGAAACGTGTCGAAACCATCCGGTAGATGCTCGATCTCATTGAGGAGATTGGCCTGCGTGGCGGCGTCGCGCAGATCGCTGTCCGAAACGGTGCTGCGAAAGAACCGAATGTTGTCCGCCACTGTGCCGGTGAAGAGCGTTGCATCCTGCGCGACGAACGCGACCCGTGAGTTCCACGAGGCGCGATCGACATCGCGAAGGTTGATGCCGTCGATCTCGATGGCGCCGCTCGTCGGTTCTCGCAGCCCGAGCAGCAGTTGTACGAGTGTCGACTTGCCAGCACCTGAAGGTCCGACCACCCCGACAACCTCGCCGGTCTTGATGAGAAACGTGAGTTCCTTCAAGACCGGCTGATCATCGAGGTACGCGAAGGCGAGAGCCTTTGCGCTCACCTGGCCAACTGAGCTCACCACGACATGACCATTGGTCGCTGCGTTCGCGTCGTAGCGGATGAGCACCTCATCGAGGCGTTCGATGGATGGGATCGACGAGACAAGTCCGACCGAAGCGCTTTGAAGTTGCTGGCCGTAGCTGAGTGAGCGCATCATCACCAACATGACTGCCCCGAGGGTGGAGAGTTCGCCGACGCCGACCAGCGCGGCGGCGCCCAGGCCGACAAGGAGTGCGCTGTAGGCAAGCGTCGTATACACCGGCGTCACCATGCCTTGCAGCACATTGGCGCGACGCCGCACGAAGGTCTCATGCCCGGAGAAGTGCGCAAGCCGGTGAGCGAACGCGGGCCGCACCCCGTAGGTCTGCATCTCGAGGCCGAGGGAACTCAGTTCCGAGAGGGCGGTGTTGTATTGAATGCCAGCGTCGACGGTGATTTTGGCGTGCGCGCGGATTCGACTGCGTAGAGGCCCGAGCACGCTCCCGAGCACTCCCACTGCTGCCACGACAACGATCGTGGCAAACGGATCGACGACGACGGAGACCGCGACAAGTGCGGCAAGGTTCAGGCCCGCGGCGATTATCGACGAAAACGATTGCAGGACTCCTACGCCGGCGCTAGCGAGGCCTGCAAGGCTCTGCAACTGGCCGGCAGGCTCACCCTGCTGGGTGGCCCAAGAGGAACCCAAGAAAGCGTCCGAGAGCCGCGTGCGGAGGGTAGCGAGTGTGCTGAGCGCTAACCCCGTCGACGTGACAACCCCCCACATTGCAAGGAGTAGCCGAATCACGAGCAAACCAGCAGCAACTGCAATCGCCCCGCCGACAGGAAGGCGTTGAGCGGCGATGACTCCGGTCGTGTCTTTCCCATCGGCAATCGCGAGCGCAGTGCGGGTTACAACGACAAGGAACAACGCCTCGACCGATCCACCAGCGAATGATGTGATGGAGAGGCAGAGAACTCGGCGGCACTGCGGTCGCACCAACTCAAGGACACGCCGCCACTTCGATGGTGTCGAGTTCTTCGCAGCCCATTTCGGAAACAGTTTCATCTCAATGGCCAAACTACCGCCGGAGATGCGGCGAAACCACTGGCGGACAGGTCACCTGGATTAGTTCCACATCAATCATTATGAGGTTTCTGTTCGGTGGTGGCGGTCGACCGGTGTCGTTCGGTGACCGCCGAGCGAGGAGTGGACCACCGCGAGGCATGGGAAGAGCCACCGAACGAATGTGCGCTGGACCGACGCAGTCAACGCCCTCTACAGGATCGAGCTACACCGCAACCCGACTGCGCTCGCCGCGAACGGTGGTGCCTGGCGCGGGCTCGATGACCCCACCCCAGCCAAAGCCGAAGCTGAAGCCGAAGCCGAAGCCGAATCACGCTGCAGCGACGGCAACGCTCAAGTCATCGCGCTCCGGAGCCGTTCCCAGACGATCCGCTGATCGAACGCCTTTGCGATTTCGTCATCCACCAGCGAGCCATCGCGTTCGGTGGGTCGGTGGCCGGCCAGGGCAACCAAGCAATCCGCCAGTGCACCCGCATCGCCTGCAGGCACAAAGTGACCGTTCCCCTCGAGCACAGCGTCTACCGTCCCCGTCACTGCGTATGCGACCACCGGCACTCCGCAGTACTGCGCTTCGATGGGCACGTTGGGTAGTCCCTCTCGATACGACGGAAAGCACAGGACGTCCATCGCCTTGTACGCCGAGCCGGGGTTGCTCATCCACTCCACATGAAGGATGTGCGAGTCGTTGTCGATTCGTTCCATCGCCTCCTCACCAACCGGATCGCCGCGTTCAAAGGAACCGACGATCAATAGCCGCGCGTCGTGGCGTCGGTCGAGCAGCAGGTCGTACGCTGCGAGAAGGTCGGCGATGCCCTTGTCCTTCGTAAGCCGGCCCACGAAGCCGATCACGTAGTCATCGTCGAGGAACCCGTGAGTCGCGCGTGCCTCGTGACGCGTGGGCAAGTTTTCGAATCGCGTCGTGTCGAGCCCGTTGCCCCCGTTGCCGAGTACCGAACCTCGACCACGTGCGATCAGCCCGTCGTCCTCTGCTACCTTCCGAAGGCTCCTGCTGTTGAAGATCACGTCGGTCGAAACCCGCATCGCCAGCTTCTCGGTAGCGCGGAAAATCGCTCGTCGCGCTCCGCCTGCGGTTTCGTAGCGCAGTCCACGCACGACATAGATGCGCTTGGGCACGCGACACAGCCACGCGGCGATTGAACCGATCAACCCTGCCTTAGGCGTTGACGCATTCACGATGCCGGGCCTGATACTCCGGATTAGGCGCACCGTCGCAACCAGCGCCACGAGATCGTTGATCGGACTCGGCTCGCGGACGTACCGCAGGTGGTGCAGAACCACGCCGTCGTCGAAACTTCCAACGCCATCCTCATTGTCGAGGTTCGCGCCAAGCTCCACATGGAACCCGTGCTCCTGGAGGTAGGCGAGCTGGCCGCGGAGGAAGATGCTGCTGATCTGGCTCGTGATGAGGTAGAGCACCACCGGTTCCGTGCCCGCAGCCTCCGTCATCAGAGCACTTCGCCCCGGTACTCATGGCCGCGGAGCAGGTTCTTCGTGTCGAACACGAGCGGGGAATGCTCGGCGATGACTCTGGGATCGAACTCCGGATGGTCTACGAGCACGATCACCAGATCTGAAGCGCGCAGCGCGTCAACCGTGAAGTCCACCAGTGGATACTCGAGGTGCTGGGTGTTGACCTCGGGGATGTACGGATCACAGAAGCGAACTTCAGCACCGCTCGCCGCGAGTCGAGAAGCCACCGCAACCGACGGGCTCTCGCGCCAGTCGCTCGTGCCCTTCTTGTACGCAAGCCCGAGCAGCAGAACCCGGCTGCCGTTTACTGCCTTGCGTTCGTTGTTGAGCATGGCGGTCGCGCGCATGTGCACGTAGTCGGGCATGTGTTCGTTCACGTCGTTGGCCAGTTCCACGAACCGGAACGTGTGCCCAAGGTGCTGCTTCACCCGCCACGCGAGATAGCTCGGGTCGATCGGCAGGCAGTGCCCGCCCACGCCTGGCCCGGGCGTGAACTTCATGTACCCGAACGGCTTCGTTGCGGCAGCGTCGATGGCGCGCCACACGTCGACTCCGAGATCACGGGCGAACATCGCGAGCTCGTTGACCAACGCGATGTTCACGTGCCGGAAGGTGTTCTCCAGCAGCTTCACGAGCTCGGCCTCGGCACACGAACCGACGGGCACGGTGCGATCGACGAGTGCCGAGAAGAACGCGTCGACCACTTCGAGCGACGCCGCATCGGCGCCACTCACGACCTTCGGCGTGTTCACCAGGTTGTAGGTGGCGTTACCAGGATCGATTCGTTCGGGCGAGTACCCGAGGTAGAACTCGCCCACCTTCAGACCTGAACCTGCTTCGAGGATGGGACCCAACAGCTCTGTGGTGGTGCCGGGATACGTGGTGCTCTCGAGGATCACGCAACACCCGGGCCGCAGGTACCGGGCGAGCTCGTGGCCCGACTGTTCGATGTAGCTCAGATCGGGCATGCCGTCGCGCAACGGCGTGGGCACGCTGATCACCGCCACGTCGAAGCCGTCGAGATCGGTCGGGTCCGCCGTGGCGCGGTAGCCCCGCGTGAGCGCGGCGGTCAACTCCTCGTCGCTGATGTCGCCGACATAACTCATGCCCGCCTGCAGCGACTTCACGCGCTCGCTCGACGCGTCGTAACCGACCACATCGAAACCTGCGGCCACGGCTCGCATCGCCACCGGCAGCCCGACGTATCCCTGCCCGATCACCACGATCTTCGCTACCCGCTCGTCGATCAAAGCCTTGGCGTTCATTGCATCCTCTTCGCCGGCACACCGACAACCGTCGTGCCGTCGAGGACGTCTTTCGTCACCACGGCGCCTGCACCTACTTGCACGTCACTGCCGATGCTCACGCCGGGCAGCACCACGGCACCCGCGCCGATCATCGTGCGCGCACCCACCCTCACGTTGCCACTCAGCACCGCAGCCGGGTGCAGCGAAACGAAGTCGCCCACCACGCAGTCGTGCCCCACGGTCACATGCCGGTTCAGATGCACGTGCACACCGACGCGCACGTTCGTAGTCACGCTCACGTTGGCGCACGCAACAAAGCCTTCGCCGCATTCCACGTCTGGTCCGATCAGCACCGAGGGGTGCACGACGGCGAACCGGCCACCGATGCCCGCCAATTTCGCAGCCACCGCCGCACGCGATAGCGGTGCGCCGATACCGAGCACAAGATCCGCATCGAGCTCCGCGAGCACATCCATCGGCCCGAGCCACACGCTGCCGATGCGGTCCAAGAGTCCGGCCTCAGGTGGGCGATCGTCGACGAACCCGGCCAGATGCCCAGCGCACTGACCG
>WLNW01000044.1 GCA_009699605.1 Actinomycetota bacterium
CCATGCCGCAACTCGGTATCACCGCACACAGGAACATGCTGGCCGATGACAGACGTGTCGCCGCCGGGAACGACATCGACACACCAGTCATGCGCAAGGAGTGTCGGGCCACGCCGCCGGTGGACGTGGCCAGCGCAGCGCTGAGCGCCAACGCCTGCAGCCACGACCACGGGCTCGTCGAGAGGAGCCCGTGGTCAACCGATGCGATGTCGTCGCCGTGACCCGCGAAGAACCACGCGCCGAGGCACAGCACCCCAGCGCCGATCACGACTCGCGCGGGCCGTGAACGCGTCGCAGCGCGGCGAGTCTCGATGAGTCAGCCGGCCGCTCGGGAGAGCTGGCCGCTTGTCACTTCGGCCGTTCTGAACCGATAGATCACGTCACCGGAGGTGACCGAGACGATAGGAGGCACCGACGCCAGGATGCCTTCGACTTCTGTTGCAGCAACAGCCACGATGATGGGGTCGGCCTTGGGCGGATCGTCGAGCGCGACGGACTGTGCATGTTGACCACCGAGGAGCGCGAGCGCGAACCGATAGCGACCCTCGCCGTACTGGTCGAGGGTCTCGTCGGAGTCGTCGGCACCACGCTGACCGAGTACGTGAACCTCGAATGCGTAGCGATCGTCGCGGCAGACCCACACGGACTGCGCAGCAAATATCGTGCGACTATCGTCGTGGTTCAACCGAACCGGATCGTGATAGAGCACCGTGTAGTCCGCCATGAGTCGAGTGTCGCACCGGGTCGTTGCGTGCGGGCGAACGCCAGACGAATGCTCCGCCGCGGGGGCGGGACGATTCGGTTGCGGCCGGATGAACACCGTGACTGCGGCTGCCGACGCTCGAAATGTTTGCCGAGGGTTCGTCCTACGGCTGCTCGAAGTACTGCGTCTGGTAAGGCTCACCTCGTACGTTTCCCCCGTTGTGAACCCACAAATGCCTCGCGAATACAAGGTCCTGATAGTCGAGGACGAGCCGTCCTACGCCGACGCACTCGTCGTAGGCCTCGAGCGGGAGCGTTTTCGGGTTGCGGTCGCGACGGATGGACGATCCGCGCTCGAACGGTTCGATCACCTTGCGCCCGACATCGTCCTCCTCGATGTGATGCTCCCCGGGATGTCCGGGCTCGACGTCTGTCGGGAGCTCCGACTGCGTTCGACGGTGCCCATTGTCATGGTGACCGCGAAGTCGTCGGAGGTCGACGCAGTCGTCGGTCTCGAGATCGGCGCCGACGATTACATCTCCAAGCCATATCGGTTGCGCGAGCTGGTCGCGCGGGTACGTGCGTTGCTGCGCCGGAGCGAGTTCCGCGAACGGAATCCGGAGATAACCCGGATCATCGAGGCCGGCCCCGTGAGGATCGACATCGAACGGCATGAGGTCGTCGTGCGCGGCGTTTCCATGACGATGCCGCTACGCGAGTTCGAACTGCTCGCGCTGCTCGCGGCGAATCCAGGCCGGGTGATGACGCGAGACCAGATCATCAGTCGACTGTGGGGCGCGGACTATATCGGTGACACGAAGACGCTCGACACGCACATCAAGCGCCTCCGGTCGAAGGTCGAGCACGACCCGCAGGCGCCGGCGCACATCGTGACCATTCGTGGCCTCGGCTACAAGTTCGAGCTCAGCTCCGAGACGCGCGGCTGACCTACGCCTTCGCAATGCGCTGGGATACCAGTTCTTGCGCAAACGAGGTGAGGAAACGCTGCGTCTCGGCGAGCTTGTCATTGCCGAGATTGTCGCCAGTGCCGCCCTTGATGCGATTGGCCACGTCAAGGCCGATCCGGCTGGCCACGTTGCTGTTCGGCTCGGGCGCGATCAGCGCGCCGTTCGGTTGGTCGTTCATGAGCAGCGTCATGCGCTCGTAGCGCGTGCCGCTTGGTGTGTTGATAGGCCAGTGCCACCACAACGTGGTCCACGTGGTTGCATTGTCGGTGTTCACCCAGGACAAGGTCCCACCGACCACACCGTTCCCGAGCTCGACGGCGCGTTGCTTCGACACCTTGTACCCGTGGAACTTGTAGCAGGCCTCGATGCCGTAGGCGGTGAGCGAATCGCGGCTCGACGTCTCGATGATGTCCGCGAAGACGGGCAGCGTGCTCTGGATCTCACCCGGTGTATCGCGGTGTGCGTCGCTGAACGTGTAGCGAACCCACGTGGAGTCGCGTCCGAAGAAACGCCGCGCCCATTCGATTCGTTGGTTCTCCGAAAGCGTCCAACCGGTCGGAGTCTCGCGTGTGGTGTCGAACGCTGCGAGGCGAGGTGACCCCAGGCTCGACGCCACCGGGTCATTCTTGCTGAGATCGTTGTTGAGCACGCCGATCGCGAGCGCGATCACGACCACAGAGCAAAAGGCGGTAGAGGAACGCGGCCGGTTTGGTTGCGTTGCCACGTGCGCCGAGCGCACCTGTTGATTCCTGCGAATGCCGAGGCCGAAGGGCTTCATGATCACGAGCATCGCGACGATTGCGACGTTGAAGATCACGAGCCCGATCACCGGATGGAAGCCGTCGAGAGCGACCTCTTCGCCCCACGCTCGAGCGGAGGCGAAGATGATGAGGATGCGCACGATGTTGAGCAGCCACACGAGTCCCGCACCGACTGCCAACCAGAGCACCTTGCGCAGCTTCGAGCCCTCGATGATCAACATGAACGCCAGTCCGACGATGAAGAAGCCGACCACGCCGTTCGCTCCCGAGCAGGCCGACGCGACGCTCATCTTGATGCTGTCGGTGCCATGCGTGATCGCGAAGATCGATCCGTCGCCGCCCGGTT
Organism: Actinomycetota bacterium; assembly: GCA_009699605.1. Taxonomy (GTDB): domain Bacteria; phylum Actinomycetota; class Acidimicrobiia; order Acidimicrobiales; family WLNW01; genus WLNW01. The sequence goes on from WLNW01000044.1 coordinate 2,778, forward strand.
GCGCAACCGCGATCGGCATCGGGCCGAGCGCCACCTTCAAGCCGGAGATCGTCAGCTTCGTGAACTCGCCGAGCCAACGATCGAGCACCTGGTTGTAGGGGAACGGCCACGCGACGAACATGAACAGAACTGCAGCGCGGATGCGCCACAGCGTGCGGACGCCGAACAGAATGCACACCACGCCGGCGATGAAGAACGGCAGCGAGAGCAGGTCGATCCGCCACACCCAGAACATGGTCGACAGGCGAGCGGGGAGCACGAGGTTCATGAGGAGCGGGCCGACCAGCAGCGGTACTCCGAGGATCCAGTCGAGCTGTCGATCATTGATCGGCGGCTCGTTGCGAGCTCGCCCCTTCAACGCCGCGAGCACCACAGCGATCACGGGCACGAGCGCCAGGTGGGCCAGCGGTGTATCGAGGCTCAGCTGCGCGATGAGCGAGCGGATCGACGTGTGATACGCGACCAGGATCAGTGCGATGGCGACGGCCGGTCGGATCGACTTCGTGGTGAGTCGACGCGACGCGATCTTTGAAGCATCGCGGATCGCCGGGGTAGCGGGAATGATGAACGCCGTCATCGAAGACCTCGAAGTGAGTGAAACGCGAGGACCCGCAAGCGGATGGTGCCTCGACCGGTGGGTATGATCCGCTGGAGGCGCAGTCAGGTCAAGGCAGCACGCCCGTCAGCGGAAGAGTTCGCCGGACGGCCACCTGCTATCGGTTCGTCGTTCGACAACCGCAAGCGACCATGGCGCCATGGCGGCCAATCCCCTCGTTCAGCCTGCCGCAAGCGGAGCCGCGCCCGGACGCGTCGATGCTGGCGCGTCGGCCATCGATGGTCTCGCTCCGCGCCAGATCCGCAAGGGTGCGACCGGCGGTGACCGGATCTTTCGCGGCATCACCGGCGGCGTCGGCCTGGTCTCTCTCGTGGTGGTCGGCGCGACCGCCGGATTCTTGTTCCTCGAGGCGCGCCCGGCGTTGCGATCCTCGGGCTGGCTCGACTTCTTCACCTCCAGCGTCTGGAACTCGTCGAACGGCAACTTCGGCGTGGCGGGTCTGTTGATCGGGACGATCCTCATTGCGACGATCGGGCTGGTGGTGGGAACCCCGATCGCGCTTGCGACGGCGATCTTCATCAATGAGTACGCGCCGTTGAAGCTGCGGCGATGGCTGGTCTCGGCGATCGATCTGCTCGCAGCCCTGCCCAGCCTGATCTTCGGGCTCTGGGGTCTCTTCGCGCTGCAGAAGACCTTGGTGGGTCCGGCCGAGTGGATGGGCCATCATCTTTCGGCCATACCGATCTTCCGCCTGTCGGAGGCTGATGGGTCGGTGTCGTGGTCCCGGTCGGTGTTCATCACCGGCATCGTCGTGGCGCTCATGATCGTCCCGATCGTGACGGCAGTGTCGCGAGACGTGATGTCGCAGGTGCCGCGCGATCTCGTCGAGGGTGCACTCGCGCTGGGCGGCAGTCGCTGGGGCGCGGTGCGCACGGTCATCTTGCCATTCGGTCGTTCGGGCATCGTCGGCGCCGCACTTCTCGGCTTCGGCCGCGCGCTCGGCGAGACGATTGCGGTGGCGATCATCTTGTCCGTCTCGGTGAACACCAATTGGAACGTGCTCGAGACCAACGGCGGATCGGTGGCCGGCTGGATTGCGATCCAGTTCGGTGAAGCCAACGCGAACGCGCGGAGTGGGCTGATCGCCGCTGGACTGGCGCTGTTCATGCTGACGCTCGTGGTCAACGCAACGGCGCGGGTCATCGTGAAGCGCACCACGAGGTTCGCGTGACTGTCACCGAGCTACGCCCACCTGCCGCAGTGGCGAACGAGGCAGAACCCGTCATCGAAGCCGTCCCACGGAAGCTGCGGAGCTTCGGGATCAACGACTGGCTCGAGTTGGGCGCCTCTGCCGGTTCGGCGGCGGCGGCCACCGGTGTCGTCTACCTCGTGATGGGCTGGCGCGGTTGGCTCGGGCCCGCCCTGTGGTGGCTGGTGCTGTTCCTCGCCATCTATCGGGTGGTGGTCGGCGAGTCGAACGGCTCGGTCGCCGCGACCGACCGAGTGATGACGGTGATCATCGGTATCGGCGCGGCAATCTCGGTCGCCGCGCTCGCGTGGGTGGTGCTGTTCGTGGTCGGCAAGGGCATCGGGAAGTTCCGACTGTCGTTCTTCCGGGAGGACATGGCGCAGGTCGGTCCGCTCGACCCGGGGGGTGGCGCGAAGCACGCGATGATCGGCACGCTGCAACAGGTGGGGATCGCAACGGCGTTCTCGGTTCCGGCGGCGATTCTCACCGCGATCTACCTGCACGAGATCAAGGGTCGGATGTCGCCCGTGATCCGCTTCTTCGTCGACGCGATGAGCGGCCTGCCGTCCATCGTCGCCGGTCTGCTCGTGTACACGGTGTGGATCCTGCGCTTCGGCATGGGCTACTCCGGCTTCGCGGCGTCGATGGCGCTCACGGTGCTGATGCTGCCTACGGTCACCCGCACCGCCGAGGAGATCCTCCGCACCGTGCCCGACACGCTCCGCGAAGCGGCGCTCGCACTCGGGGCTCCGCAATGGCGCGTGGTGCTGCGAGTCGTGGTGCCCACTGCTTCGAGCGGTCTCATGACGGCGGCGATCCTCGGCGTGGCCCGGGCGATCGGCGAAACGGCGCCCGTGCTGCTGACCGCCCAATACGCGGCCGCGACGAACACGAACGTGTTCGAGGGCAAGCAAGCCACGCTGCCGATGTTCGTGTATCAGCTGATCCGCCAGCCGAACCAGACGCAGATCGATCGCGCCTGGACCGGCGCGTTGACCCTGCTGTTGATGGTGCTCGTGTTGTTCGTGCTCGCCCGCTCGATCGGCGAGCGCGGGCGCCGGAAGAGAGGTGCTTGACCATGGCCGTCGTGCCCCCCCCACGCAGCCGCATCCGCCGAACCGAGGAGGTGCCCTCGAGCATCCTCCAGGAGTTCGCGCGCGAATCGAGGTGGGCCCCTGTCGCGGACCTCACCGACCGGGACGCCGCGGGCGAGCGAGCAGTTGCTCCTCCGCCACCGCCTCCGCCACCGCCTCCGCCTCCGCCTCCGCCTCCGCCACCGCCTGCGCCGACCGAGGTGCTCGACCTTCGCGAGCGAGCGCCGTTCGTCGACGCCGCGGTGTCGGGCACGCTGCTCGCGCAGAACGTCAGCGCATGGTTCGGCTCGCGCAAGGTGCTCGACCGCTGCACGCTCGACATGCCTGCGGGGAAGGTCACGGCGATCATCGGCCCGTCGGGATGTGGCAAGTCGGTGTTCCTCCGCAATCTCAACCGGATGCACGAGGTGATCCCCACCGCAAAGATGGGCGGTCTCATCACCCTTGACGGCGTCGACATCCACAACGACGAGCTGACCCCCACCGAGATTCGCTTGCGCATCGGCATGGTGTTCCAGCGACCGAACCCCTTTCCGGCGATGTCGATCAAGGAGAACGTGCTCGCCGGGCTCAAGCTCGCAGGCAAGAAGACCAAGGATCCTGACGCGCTCGTCGAGTGGGCGTTGCGCCGCGGTGGTCTATGGAACGAGGTCAAGGACCGGCTCGAAACGAGCGGCGCTGCACTCTCGGGCGGCCAACAGCAGCGCCTGTGCATCGCCCGCTCGTTGGCGGTACGGCCTCGGGTGCTGCTGATGGATGAACCGTGCTCTGCGCTCGACCCCATCTCCACTCGGGTGATCGAGGAGACCATTCTCGAGATCGGCCGCGAGGTCACCATCGTGATCGTCACCCACAACATGCAACAAGCGCAACGCGTCGCCGACACGTGCGCGTTCTTCATGATCGCCGAGCAGGGCGCCCCTGGTTGCGTGGTCGAGTCGGGGCCGACGGCGGAGATCTTCGGCAACCCGCGCGACCAGCGCACCGCCGACTACGTATCGGGACGGTTCGGATGATCACGAAGGTTGGTGGGCGGGTCCTCGGTGCGGTTGCGGTCGTGGTGTGCGCGCTCGCGACGTCGGTCGCGCCCGTATCGGCTGCGGGCACGGTCGAGGGTGCAGGTTCGTCGTTTCCCCAGCTCGAGATCGAGCAGTGGCGCTCCGATGTCGCGAAGAGGCCGTACAGCCTGAGGATCAACTACGTGTCGTCGGGTTCGACGTTCGGGCGCCAGCAGTACATCCAGGGTTCGGTCGACTTCGGGGTGTCCGACATCCCGTTCCAGCTCGATGAGATTTCGCAGGCCGCGGCGCGGCCGTACACGTACGTCGCGATCTCTGCGGGTGGTGTGGGGTTCATGTACAACCTGCGTGACACGTCAGGCAAGCGCATCGGGTTCACCACCGCGAACGGCGGCAATGGGAAACAGTTGAAGCTCACCCCGCGCACCGTGTGCCGACTCTTCTCCGAACCGAACATGCAGTGGAACGATCCGGAGCTGGCGGCCGACAACGCCGACATCGCACTGCCGGCCAAGAGGGTGCAACCGGTCTTCCGGGCCGATGGTTCCGGGACCGGATTTGTCGTGCAGGAGTTCTGCATCGCGACGGCGCCTGATGTCTGGGCGAAGTTCGTCGATTACGTGCGGAAGACGCCGGTGCTGGCCCAGGGCTTCGCGGGCGATCCGTTCCTCGACGGGAAGCCGTCATCGAAGTGGCCGGTCTACGCGGGCCAGGCCGCGTTCGCCGGCGACGGCGTCGCCAACGTGGTCGCCACCGACACATCCGGTGACAACGGGATCACCTACGTCGAGGCCGGGTTCGCCGAAGTGCGCGGATTCCCGAATGCCTTCATGAAGAACGCTGCCGGCATCTACCACTATCCCGACTCGGCGAACGTCAATACGGCGTTGAAGTACGCGAGTCAGAACGCGGACCGCACGGTCACCCTCGACTACACCACCCCTGATCCCGACGCGTACTTCCCGTCCTCGTACAGCTACGCAATCGTGCCTACCTCAGGCATCGATGCGAGCAAGGGCAAGGACCTGGCAACGTTTCTCAACTATGCGGTGCTGCAAGGCCAGGCGAAAGCCGACCGGCTCGGCTATGCGCCGCTGTCGCAGCAGATCGTCGACATCTCGCTGAACGAGATCGTCAAGATCCCCGGGGCACCGCCCAAGCCGAATGTAACGAGCTTCGACGTGGACTCGGGCAGCGTGCCTCCGACGACGATCGCCGGTGGCGGTGATGGTGGCGGCGGCAACACCGGTGGGCAGGTCAACACGGGTGGCGCGAGCACGGGTGGAGCGAGCACGGGTGGCGCGGTCGCCAAAGGTGGCGCGGCCACGACGGGTGGCGCGGCCAACGGGGCAACACCGACCGGAGCGGGCGGCACCGGCGCGACGGGCACTGTCTCGGGGGCGGCCGGTGTCGTGAGAAGGGCTGGTGCGTCGGGTCCCGTCACGGAGGTCGCCAGCGCGGCGTTGACCCGCTCGGGCGGCAACGCCGATTCGCTGGCCTCTGTCGCGGCGACGACCTCGGGGTCCGCGCCGAACAACGCCGAGGTGCTCATCACCCTGTTGCAGGGCGCGGCGCTGTGCGGGGCGGCTGCGGCGATCGCGTTCCGCTGGCACCGCTCGAGGGCCGTGTCGTGAAGGGGCGTACTTCTCGACTTCACGCCACGGATCCTTGGACCGTACTCCTGGCGATGCTCGGTGTGGCGTTGGTGCTCTCCGGTCTGGTCGTCGTCGATACCGCGTCGGCGCAGACGACGAACCCGATCGAGCTGAACTCCACCTGGACGGATGCGTTCACCCTGCTCGAAAGCCAATGGATCGATCAGTTCGGCGAAGCGCCGCAGCCGATGTCGGTGAGCAATGTGCTTGCCACCGGTGACCAGTTCGCCAAGCGCAACCTGCTCGCGGGCGACGATGGTGGCAAGAAGGTCGGGCTCGACTTCATCGTTTCCGGGACGCGCCTGACTGCCGCCGAGCTTTCTACCGCCAAGGTCGGCTACACGCAGATCCCGGTGGCGATCAGCAGCCTCGCCATCACGCTCCGGGCGCCGTCGGGCGCAGGTGCGCAGGGATGGCGCACCAGGGACGGGGTGTGCACCGAAGACCCCGTCACCGGCGAGCAGACCTGTCCGAAATCGGAGCCGTACACGCTTCCCCTGAAGCTGAACCCCGACGCCTTGTTCAAGCTCTACACCGGAGAAGGGTTCGAGCTCATGGCCGACCCGGCGTTCCGGGCGGACAACAACGCGACGTTCGAGGCGCGAGCCGGCGTCTTCAGCGCGGCGATTGGACGCATCGACCCCGGAGCCATCCCGAAGAACCTCCGCGCCTACTTCCAGACGTTCACTCCTGCGGGTGTCGCGGTGGTGTACCAGAACCTGAAGATCGACCCCGCGCTGCTGCGCCCCGAGGAGTGGCCGTTCCTGTCGAAGGCGACGCGTTCGAACAACGCAAGCCTGGTCAACGCACTCGTGCAGTCGAACACGCCCGATGGCGCAGTCGCCGCGGGGGGCATGATCGGCGACCTCGACACCGTGAACGCGCTCGCGGCAATAGCGAGGTTTCCGTCGGTCGACCTGCGCAACGCCCAGCTGAAGAACGGTGCGGGGTCGTTCGTCGGTCCGACCAAGGACGCCGTTCTCGCCGGGATCAACGCGGGGCTCCGCTCAGGCGCGCCCGACGCGACATTCGTCGAGAACGCCGGTCTGGACACCGGCTCGCCATCGGGCGCCTACCCGTTGACGTGGCTCGAATGGCTCATCGTCCCGTCGACCGGGCTCGGCGCCGATAAGGCGAACTCGGTGGCGACCATCGCGCGGTTCATCGTCCTTGCCGGCCAGGCCGACCTCGAGGCGGCAGGCGCTCCTCGCCTGCCGAGCGCACTCGTCACGAGTGCGCTCAAGTCGGCAGACGACCTCGTGCGTTCGAACTGTACGACTGCGGGCTATCGCGTCGGCACGCGTACCGATGCGGGGCCGTCCGCGCCGTCGACGCTCGTGCTGCCGGCCAACACCACGATCGCGTGGTGCGAGAAGATCCCGGTCGCGGCCACCACCACCACCACCACCACGCAACCGCCGGCCACCCCGACGACCACCGCCGTCATGACGACGATCGCGCCGGACCAAAGCGATGACGACGTCCCGGTGCGGTTGCTGCCGGCCATGATCGCGCGCGCGATCGCGCCCCCGGTGTCGACGACGACGACGCCGACCGACGGGGCGAACGCGGCACCTACCACGACCATCTCGGTTGCGGGTCCGGCGCCGTCGACGCCCACTGCCGCGCCGATCGAAGAGGCGGTCGTGTTACCGGACGCGGTTCCTGTCGTCGAGCGAGCGCAGTTCGACCGCGTGACCACGATGGGCATGGGCGGCGCGTGCCTTTTCGGCGCGGCGCGCCGCTACAAGCGGAAGCTCGCGTAATGGCCGGTCTCATGGCCGCGCCCCGGCGCTCGTCATTCACCCGTCGGCTGCGCGCCACAACCATCGCTTCGCGACTGTTGGTCGATGGCCGCTGGCGCCGAACCGTGGTGGTGCTGGTCATCGGGATCGTCGTGTTGGTCACCTACGAAAAGTTGGCGGTCGAGTTCATGCACGACCGCCGACAAGACGCGCTCGTCTCGCAGTTCACCAACGCGCCGACATCCGACAAGCTCGCGTTTGGTGACGCGGTCGCGGTGTTGCAGATCCCGAAGATCTCGGTGAACACGATCGTCTCCGAGGGCGAGAGCCACGCGACCCTGCGCGGCGGTCCGGCGCACCGCAGGTCGTCGGTCATGCCGGGCGCTCGGGGCAACGCCGTGATCGTGGGGAAGGCGTTCCGCTACGGCGAACCGTTCGCTCGGCTGGAGGAACTCGCCGCCGGTAGCGAGATCTACGTGAAGCTCCGTGCCTCCGATCCGGTGCGCTACCTAGTCGACACTGTCGAACGACTCCCGCGCAACGATGCGACACCGTTCGAATCGACCGACGACGCGACGCTCACACTCGTGACGAGCACCACGCGCCTCGGCGGCGAATCGGTCATCGTTCGGGCAACCGCATCGAGCGACGCCGCGTTGGTCGATACCCCGGCCGGCTCGGTTGCAGCGGCATCAGATGACCGGGTGTCGTTCACCGATCTCACCGTTGTGGCGATTTGGGCGGCCGTGTGCGCGTCGCTGGCGTGGGTGGTGTCGCGCTCGCCGCTGCGGCTCGGCGGAATCGTACGCGTCGCGATCTTCGCGCCGATCGTGGCTCTCGCCGCCCTTCAGTTCGCGCTCGCGCTGGAGCGTCTGGTCCCCACCACGGTCTGAAACTCGACGGCTCACTTCGTCGATCAGAACCCCCGAAATGCGGACGTACGGCAAACACCAGACGCCGCTCACCCAACTCTTCTCGAACCCTCTCCGAAGTCTATTGCCGCTGCTGATCCGGTCTTGGATGATGCCTCTGCCGGCGGAGTTCGGCCTTTCACACCAGCCAGCAAACAGAAGAAAAACCAGGGAGATCCAACGTGTCGAAGTTCCCCAAGAAAGCCTTCACCGGTGCGCTCGCCACCGCGGCGGCGGTGGTGACGCTGGCCGCCCCGGCCTTCGCCGCACACACCGTCACGCCACAAACCGGCCTCACCGCCAACCAGGGCGTCGATGTCACCGTCACGCTGCCCGGCCAGGCCTCGTTCTGGATCGGCCAGTGCAACAACGATCAGGGTGCGGATTTCGATTCGACCATCGACTGCGACCTCATCGGCGCGTACAACCGCAATCTCGACGGGAGCGGAAACCGCACGCTGACCGGCCCGACCGCTCCGTACAACGCTTTCGTCGTACGCAAGGTGCAACTCGACCCGGATGCCGACTGGGCCTGCGACGCCACCGGCACGGCGAGCGGCGCAACCGTTGTGGACGGCTCGGGTCGTCGCCTGTACTCGACCTGCCGCATCCGGGTCTGGACCGGCGACAAGACCGGTGCCGATAACCAGAGCTTCCAGAACATCGCGTTCGCCGCGGATTCCTCGCCGGTGGTGCCCGAGGCCCCATTCGCCGCGCTGCTCCCCGTGGGCGCCGTTGCTGTTCTCGCCGGTGGCTACCTCATCGTGCGCGGCCGCAAGCCCGCGATGAACGTCTGACCCTCCCCGTTCCTCACCAACCACGTACCAACCCAACGTTCTCAAGGAGATCAACACAATGAAAAGCAAGCTTCGCAAGTTTGCGGCGACCGCCATTGTGGCCGGTTCCGCCTTCGCGGCCACTGCGGCCAACGCGACACCGCCCCCCGGCAGCAACAACGGTCCCGACCACATCCGATCTGCTGGATCGGATACCACCTACGACATGATGAGTCGTCTCAACGCGCTGTACAACGCGTCGGTCGGCTGCAGCCTGAACCTGGCAGCCCCCGACTACGGCGATACGTGCGCCTCCCCCGCCGCCGGCACCGAGACCGAGAACTACGACCACGACACCGTGGTCGAGGAATACGGGATCGGTTCGAGCAACGGCATCAAGAAGTTGCGCATCAGCGAGCTCACCGTGCCGGCCATCGTGCAGGCTCGTTCGTCGCGAGCCATCACCGCGGCGAACAACAACACCGCCAAGGAGAACGCTGTCGTCGGGAGCTCATTCGCCAAGGACGGCCTTTCGGTGATCGTGTTCCTCGGTACCAAGTCGGCCTCGGCGCCGAACAACGTTGCCGGGTTTGCGGGCGACCCCAGCACGGTGAGCCTCACGGTCAGCCAGCTCGAACGCATCTTCAGCGGCGCCGGTGGCGGTTGTGCAACGAACTGGACCGATCTCGGCAACCCGGGCGGTCTGACCGGCGGGATCACGCCGTACGGCCTCCAGACCGGCTCGGGCACCTACCAGGCATTCGACTCGCTGATCACGGGCGACCCGAACGCATGCGCCAACGCAATCGCTGCGTCTGCCTGCGACACCGGTGCTGGCACGTGTACCGCAACTCGAATCCTGTTCGAGAACAACACGGCGCCCATCGACGGCGGTGTCGGCACTGACGGCATCACCTACAAGCAGCCGCTTGATCGCACGACGGCGATCTGGTGGGCGTCCGGCGGTTCGATGTCCGTGGACAAGGTGGGCCGTGGTACGTCAAGCCCGTTCCAGGTCGGCGGCAAGCTGCCCGACTCCGCGAACGTGCTGGACAACACCTACCCGCTGGTCCGCAAGCTGTGGAACGTCAACAAGAAGCTCGACGTGAGCTTCTCGGCCCCGCTCGGCTCGGCCGTGGGTACCTCGGCCACCGTGGCTCCCCGTGGCATCTCCGGTAACGCCGACTTCACCGGCGCACGCGGCGCGGCGTACAACTACCGCGCGTGGCTCTGCCGCAACGGTGGCCACGCCACCCTGCCGAAGAACTACAACACGGAGATCTCGAGTGCGATCACCGCTTCGGGCTTCGTGCGGGTGTCGGGCACGTACGATGCGGTCTCGGTCAACCCGGTGACCGGTCTGACCGAGCGTTGCATCCTCGACAACTTCATCGGTAGCGCTGCTGCCGACGACAAGGTGATCCCGGCCAACTGGACCACCGCCTGATCCGTCCACGCAACGAACTGCAGTAGTGAAAGGGCGCAGGCTTCGGCCTGCGCCCTTTCGCGTCAGGGTTGTCGTCATGAATCGGTCGCAACATCCAGTGCGCCGCTCCCGGTGTTCGATCCGTCGGGTGAATGGGCGCGATCCGACGAGGTCGGCGTGCCACACCTCATCGCCGACGTCAGGGGCTGGTTCGAGTGACCAACGCGGTCCCGCCGGGTCCGGCCATGGCGTGATCGGACACGGCCCGGAGCACGAGGGCATGCCGGTTCGCGGATTCATCCCACGTGAAGCGCTGGGACAGCTCATGCCCGCGCTCGGCCAGGGCGCCGCGATAGATGGGCAGGCGACTGAGCGTCTCGAGCTCACCGGCCAAGGCGACTGCGTCGCCGCAGGCGTGCAGCAGGCCGGTCTCGCCGTGCGAGATGATCTCTCGGTTGGCGGCGATGTCGGAAGCCACGACGCAACGACGCGACGCCATGGCCTCGAGCACCGTGAGTGCGAGGCCCTCGGTGTACGACGGTCGGACCACCACGTGCGACAACTGCATCCACGTGCTCACGTGGTCGGACGCACCGATGCACAGCACCGGTAGGCCGGTCGAGCCTTGTTCGATCGTGCGCCGCAGCGGGCCGTCACCGACGAAGGTGAGGGTGAAGGCGACCTTGCGCTCGTGCAGGATGCGTGCCGCGGCCAGAAGCACCTGCGGACCTTTGTTGGCGATCAATCGCCCGACGAAGAGGATGCGGAGCGCGTCGCCGGCGGGTTCGTCGGTCGCAGGGAAGCGGCGATGGCTCACACCGTTGTGCACGACGACGACCTTCGCGGGCGCTGCGCCGCGCCTGACGCAATGCTCACGAACGGCGTCGGAGACGGCGATCACCGCGCGACTCCGCGACATGATCCACCGACCCGCGGTTCGCTCGTGGGCCTCGCCGATGGCTCGGGTCGCGCCCCGGAGGTGGGTCAGGTCGGCCACCTGCGCCACCGTCACGAGCGGAAGGCCAAGCTTTCGGGCCACCTGTGCGGCCACGATCGAACCTTGGAAGTGCAGGCTGTGCGCATAGATGACCCGAGGCCGGAACCGACGGGCGATGGCGAGCGCGCGTCGCAGGTAGGCCGGCGACACGGCGAGTTGCGCCTTGAGGTAGGGCGACATGTCGTAGGCGTGCAAGGCGGTCACCTCAATGTCCGCGTCGCGATAAGGCGCGAGGCCCGTGGCCGAGACGACGCGGACCTGTGCACCGCGCCGAGCGAGCCGCACGTTCACCTCGCGCGCGGCGCGCTCCGCACCTCCGGTGCTCTGCGGGCTGTAATAGTCGCAGAAGACCAGCACGCGCAGGCCGTCGAGGTCTCGCTCGGGCATGAGGTTCACGCGTTCGTGTGGCCGCTCACCAAGCGGGGCGCATGAGTCTTCACCGACAAGATGCTCAGGAAGAACGACGCGAACACCCCCATGGTGCCGAGCACCATCAGTGTGAGCGCGAACACCGCCTGCTCTACGGCGTCGAGCGAGCCGCGGTTGTTGCTCACCCAGTCATAGAGGATCAATCCATCGAGCGCGGCCCCGGTGAGGATGAACAGAAAGCTTGCCAGTAGACCTCGTTCGAGTTGGAAGATCTCGTTGGCCCATTGAGAGATTCCGCTCGGTGGTTCGAGCCCAATGCTCGCGGCGAGCGCCCGGCAGAAGATGCCGAACATGCCTGCGAGCGCGCCGAGCAGGGTCACCATCGCGAAGAGGATGCTGAAGTGAACCTCGAGGTCGTGCCCGGCGATCCTGATGCCGGTGGTGAGCAGCACCGCTTGACCGACCATGCCCAGGACGAGCAGTGATATGCCCGGCACGAGGAATAGCCATTGGGGGGAGAGCAACAACATGAAGCGCAGATGCCGCCACCCGTCGCGGAGCGACTTCAGCTTCGACTCGCCGGCCCGCTTCCCGTAGTCGATCGGGACCTCCGCGACGCTGAGCTTGCAACGCGCCGCCTTGATCACGATCTCCGATGCGAACTCCATGCCTTCGCACCGCAGTTCCATCCGCTCGAACGCCTCGCGGGTGAAGGCCCGCATGCCGCTGTGCGCGTCGCTCGATTTCAACCCGAAGAAGCGGTTCAGCACGCCGGTGAGCACCGGGTTCCCGATGTAGCGATGAGTCCAGGGCATCGCACCCTTCGTCATGTTGCCCGCGAAGCGTGATCCCAGGCAGTAGTCGAAGCCGGCCTCGAGTTGCGCGATGAGCTCGCCGAGCTGCCGGAAGTCGTACGTCGCGTCGGAGTCGCCCATCACGATGAACCGGCCGCGAGCCTCGCTGAAGCCCTTGAGGTATGCGTTGCCGTAGCCCCGCTTTGGTTGATGGACGACGCGGGCCCCCGCCTCGGTGGCGATTCGGACGCTGTCGTCGGTCGAGCCGTTGTCACTGATGATCACTTCGCCGCGCAGGCCCGTCTTGCGGATGCCTTCCAGCGCCCAGGCCACACAGATGCCGACGCTCTCGGCCTCGTTGAGGCAGGGCATCACGACGCTGATGTCGATCAGCTCTGAAGTTGACGGCCCGGCCTCCTCGTCAACCCGTAGCTCGATGGTGTCCCGCGGGGGGTCGACGACGCTCACTGTCCCGTCTCCTGAGGTTTCGTAGGTTGAGCTGCAGCGGTGAGCAAGGCTGGGGAGGTTGGTGCGTCGACGAGATGCCACAGCTCAGGCGAGCCGCGGAAGCCGGCTGGGGTCAGCGGAACATCGACCTTCTCCCAACGCTTGCCCCGCGGTGGCGTACCGCGGAGGAGCGCCTGGACCGTGGGGTTGAGGCTGCCGTAGTTGCCCGGCACCACGACCGCCCACGTGTACCCCGGGTTCGGGAGCTGCAGTTGCTGCGCCGAGTCGCTGTCAAGCTCGGTGGCGATCTGCATCGGATGTCGGGAGAACAGGTGCACCGCGGCAGCCACCGACGTGTCGAGCACGATGACATCGCCGGGCCGCAACCGTCGATCGAGATCCGCGGTGAAGGCTCGCCAGTCGCCCAGGTTGACGCTGCGAGCCGGGTTACTGTCGGCGGCAGATTGCTCGGTTCCGAGCAGCGCCCGAATCACGGCCGGCTCACCGGTGACGGCGGAGATACCGGGGTCACCGATAACCACGAACGACGACACGCAACCGGCAAGCCCGCATACCACGAGCGCCGCGCCGCGCCCTCCGATGCGCGGTCTGCCGTTCAGCGCGATGAACGAGGCGATCGTGAACAACAAGATGAGCGGCATGTAGTAGCGCGGGTCGCCGTAGCTCGCCCGTTGGAGCAACAAGAACGCGATCTGCGCAGGGAACAGCCCGCCGATGGCGACGATCGCGACGGCGCGCAGGTGCGGCCTACCGTCGACGTCGAGTATGTGGCCGAACAGCTCTCGACCAAAACCGGCAAAGAGCACGGCGAGCACGATGCCGGGCGCGAAGCGCAACGACAGCGTGGCCGAGTACGTCGCGACGGTGGCCACGGTCCGTTCATCGGGCAGCCATGGACCGGTTACGCGATCGGCCACGTCACCATCGAGGATCGCCTTCCAGAACCCGTGCCGCGTGATGACGAATGAAACGATCGTCCACGCGAACAGGCCGAAGATAGACGGGGCCGCGACCGTCAGCGCGGTGGCGACGCGCCGGCCTTTCGCGCTCTCAATCGCGACCAGCACGCAGAACACCACGACCACCGTCAGCATCTCGTGCCGGGTCATCTGCCCCACCGCGAGCCACAGCCCGAGCCGGCCGAGGTCGCGAATGCGCCGCTTGTCGGTCCAGCGCAGGTAGGCGGCGAAGCAGCCGGCCAGCGCGAGCACCAGCCATGCCTCCGACATGCCGTTGCCGGCACAGAAGATCGTGTACGGGTTCAGCGCGAACAACGTTACGAACGTCGCCGCGATCCACTTCCTCACCGCAAGGTCACGACCGATCCGGGCGAGTATCGGAATCGTCATGGCGGTAGCGAGCGCCGTCGGGGCGACCATGGCCAAAGCCGGCACGCCGAGTCGGCTGAACACCGCCATGAACGGCACCTCGGCGAACGCAGGCAGCGGCATCCAGTAGAAGCCGACGGCCATCACGTGTTGGTCCCGACTGTGAGCGATCGCTCGCGCCGAGGACGCACGGGCGATCGCGTCGCCGATCGCGAAATCGGCCCCGTAGATCATCCACAAGCCCACGCCCAGATAGAAGAAGAACGCGACGGTGGCGACCACCCAAATCCAGGAGGTGCTGAAGGCGCGCTCGGTCGGCCTGGCCGACTTCTGCTCGGGAGCGGACTCGAAGCGGCCCTCGTCTTCGGTCGCGTCGAGCCACGCCTGGAGGGCTTGCTCGTTGAACGGTTTGGCCTCGATCGTCATGGCGTGGTCACCACCTGGTCACGAAGATCGATAACGGCTTTCGTCGCGGAGTCGAGACCGTGCTGCGTCTTCTCCCAGTAAGTCGGGGCGAAGATCAGCTGCACGAACGCTTTGTACGCCGCGAACGACATCAAGACGTAGTAGCCGGGGATGGCGAACGCCGCTTTGGTCAGCCTCACGTCGTCGCGCTTCGCGGCAGTCAAGACGAACGCGTACACGTACAGGAAGTTGCCGACCACCCAACACGCCATCGCGGGGTAAAGCACGCCAGCCGGGAAGAGATCCCTCACGAACTGGGGCTGCAGCGTGAACCACAGCAAGCAAAGGAACCAGAAGATCGGGTTTAGCAGCGCAAGCAGTGGCGTGCCCCCGACGAAGAGGTTCATCAGGACGAAGCCGCGAAGGCCTAGCGCGCGCGTCGTGCGGATCGGATGTCGCAGGTTGACCAGCCACGTCTGCAGGTAGCCCTTGTACCAACGCGAACGCTGCTTGATCCAGTTGATCGCGTCGCTGTTGGCCTCCTCGAGCGTGACGGACTCGATCACGCCGATGTGGTAGCCCATGCGGTGGAAACGCAGGCCGAGGTCCGCATCCTCCGTGACGTTGAACGGATCCCACCCGCCCACAGCCATGATCGCCTCGCGGCGAAAGTGGTTCGACGTGCCGCCGAGGGGGATCGGTGCACCGAGCTTGACGAGCCCCGGCAGGAACTGGGTGAACCACATCGTGTACTCGAGGGTGAACCACTTGGTGAGCAGGTTCTGCTCGGGGTTGAAGTAGTTCAACTGCGCTTGCACGCACGCGAGGTCAGGGCCACCCGTCGCGAGCGCGTACGCAGCAGCGCGGAGCTGCAACGGATGCGGACGATCCTCCGCGTCATAGATCGTGATCAGGTCACCTTGCGCGAGCTGCACGGCATAGTTCAACGCCTTGGGCTTCGTGCGCGGCTCGGCAGGTGGGACTTCGATGATGCGGAGGCAGCGCGACAAGCCTTGCGTGTCATCGGCGAGGATTTCGCGTGCCGTGGCAATGGTCTCGTCGTCGTCGCCTTCGAGCACGAGCAAGAGCTCGAGGCGGTCTGCGGGGTAGTCCAACTCGCTGAGTGCGCCGAGCAACTCGCGGAGGATCTCGGGTTCTTTGTAGGCCGGCACGAGCACGCTGGCGAACGGGAGGGCGTCGTCGGGGATGAGGAACGCCGTCGCTTCCACCGGTGCGGGATCGTGGCCGATCGAGTTCACGATCAGCAGCAGGCGGACTGCGATCACCGCGGTGTACACGGCGGTGGCCGCCGAGATGCAAATGATCCCCGTGACGCGGGGCGCCAACGCGAGACCAAGGATGACGACGGCTGCGGCACAGATGACGGCCTTGCGTTGGCGAAGGGTCATGCCGTTGTGGGCGGACAGGTGGGGTGCAACCATCCGCAGTCCGTAGGTCGCACGCCAGAGCCGCTCGCGTTCGGCGAAGAACTCGCTCGAGCTCGTCGCGTTCTCGGTGTTCATGTCAATCCCGTCCAGGTGAAGCGAAAAATGCTCTGCAGCTTCGCTGGGGCAATTCGAGAGGCGCGGTGAGTTGTTTCGTTGTGCGAGCCACATCGGCAGCTTCGGGCCATATATCACTGGAGGCAACGGCCTTTGCCAGTGTTTACCCAGTGATCGTGTGGCAGATGCCATGAGTTCACCGACGCGCGCCGGTGCCGAGCGTCGTTGCCTCGACAACAGTTGTACGAACGTTCACGTCGCGTCGATCGGCGATTCGGCGCGTGCCCACTGCCGACCTGAAGCTTCTCGACATCCAGAACGAGTCGCTCGAAGATCACTACGACCTCGTGATGTCGGTGCAGGTGATCGAGCATCTGCTCGACGACATCGCTGCGCTGCGGAACATGGCCGCCATCGCCGGAAAGTATGTGCTCGTGTCCACGATCGGCGGACGCATGCGGGCGAGCGAACGCGCCATCGGCCACTTCCGGAATTACAGCGCGGTCGAGCTGTGCGCCAAGCTCGAAGCGGTCAACCTTGAGGTGATGTGGGTCCGCGGGTGGGGCTGGCCGTTCTACAGCCCGATGGTGCGAACCGTGAGCGAGTGGCTGCCGAATGGTCCGCCGGTTGGCGAGCTGAGCCGCTCCGAAC
>WLNW01000045.1 GCA_009699605.1 Actinomycetota bacterium
CCTCCCGGCCAAGTACTCGTTGTTCGGCATGGTCGTCGGCAGCGACGCGACGATCAAGGCGCTCGACGCCGCCGGCAACCCGAGCAACAACGGCATGCCGCCCAAGCAGGCGGTGACGATCACGTCGGTGGTGATCGCCGAGAGCTGACAGCTCGACCCGGCAACACCGAGAGCTGACGGCTCGACCCGGCAACACCGAGAGCTGACGGCTCGACCTGTGTGCGATGATCGACCGGTTCGAAGGGGGTGACATGGCAGACAGCAGGGCGCGCGCGACATGGGATGAGTTGGTGGAGCTGCTGCGCGAGGCGGGTGAGCGCGTCACGGGGCCCGAGTGGAACGTCACCGAGGTCGACGACACCGCCGAGGCGTTCCGGAACTTGAGCCACATCGTGCAGAGCGCTTTCTTGGCGCACCAGGAGTCCGACCCCGACCGGCCGGTGTTCGTCAGGATCGTGTCGCCCACGCGGAGCTTCACCGGCGACAACTCCGACGCGGTGTACTTCGAGACCCCGGTCGGCGCAAGTCAGGTGTACCGGGTCAAAGGCAACACCGCGGGCGCGGTGTACACCAGCTTCACGATGGAGGCGGGCGCCGTCGACGGCAAGTACGCGACGGCCACGTCGGGTGTGTTACGCGACGATTACATGGACATCGACGCGGCGGGCAACTACGAGATCCGCCTCGGTGGAAAGCCGGCCGAGCGCAACTGGCTCGCTCTACCCGAGGGGGGCGGCCGTATCACCACCCGCCACTATTTCGAGTGGCCGGTGTCCGCGTCGGCGTCTCAGACCTTGCACATCCCGCTCTCGATCGAGGTGATCGACCCGAAGCCCGCGCCACCCAAGTGGGACGACGCGCGCGTCGCGGCCGCGCTCGGTCGCGTGGTCAACCATGTGCGCGACAAAACCGTCGGCGCGCCGCGACCCGGCGGTCAGATGCCGTCGTTCGTCGGTCTGACGCCGAACGTCTTCCCCCAACCGGTCACCCCGGGCAACCTGGCTTTCTCCGCGTTCGACGCCGCGTATTCCATGGCGCCGTATCGACTCGGCCCCGACGAGGCGCTCGTGGTCACCGGCCGCTGGCCCGAATGCCGTTTTGCGAACGTGTGCCTGTGGAACCGCTTCTCGCAGATGTACGACTACGTGAATCGTCACGTGAGTCGCAACCGGGCCAACACCTCCCTCGAAGCCGACGGCACCTTCCGCATGATCTTCGCCCACGAAGACCCGGGTCTTCCCAACTGGATCGACACCGAGGGCCGGCCGGGTGGCACCGTGTTCTGGCGCTACTTCCTTCCCGAAGGCCCGATCGAGGCGCCGCAGGGCACCGTCGTGAAGTTCTCGGAGCTGCACTGATGCTGCCAGCCGATGTGCGACCCGTTTCGGTCGACGACCATCTCATAGAACCGCCGCACCTGTGGCAGTCGCGCCTCCCGGCGAAGTTCCGCGACGTCGGCCCACGCGTCATCGAACTCGAGGATGGAACACAAGCGTGGACCTTCGAGAATCAGGTGGTGCGCACTGCTCGTGGGAACACGCGGACGCTTCCCGAGTTCGATCAGAGCCCACATGGATTCGCTCGCTTCGAGGAGATGCGCCCGGGTTGCTATGAACCAAAGGCGCGCCTCGCGGAGATGGATCTCGACGGCGTGTGGGCCCAACTCGACTTCCCCGACTTCTCACGCTTCGCCGGGCACCGCTTCATCGGCTGCACCGACAAGGAACTGGCGAACGCGTGCATCCGGGCCTACAACGACTTCCTCGTCGACGAGTGGTGCGCGGCCGATCCGCAACGGTTGCACGCGGTGGCGGTGCTCCCGTTGTGGGACGTTGCGGGCGCCGTTGCCGAGGTGGAACGGGTCGCTACGTCCGGCGTGAAAGCCATCGCGTTCAGCGAGAACCCCACGACCCTCGGGTTGCCATCGGTGTACACGGATCATTGGGAACCGCTGTGGGCGGCGATCACCGCGACAGGCTTGCCCATCTGCCTGCACATCGGCTCCTCGTCGAAGCTGTTGCGCAGCTCACCCGATGCTCCCGATCCGGTGGGTCTCACGTTCGTCGGCGCAAACTCCATGATCGCCTGCGCCGACTGGTTGTTCAGCGGGGTGCTCGAGCGTTTCCCGAGGTTGCGCGTCGCGTTCTCCGAGGGCGGCGCCGGTTGGGTGCCCTACGTGCTCGAGCGCGCCGACGAGGTGTTCGAGAACCTGGGCGAGGTGTTGGCGGCCAAGACCCCGCCGCGCGAGATTTTTTCCCGGCACATGTTCACCTGCATCATGCGCGACGACGTGGCGCTCGGATCGCTCGACATCATCGGCGACGGCAACATCATGTGGGAGGCCGACTACCCGCACGAGAGCGGCACGTTCCCCAACAGTCGAGCGCTGCTCGAGAAGAGCATGGCCAAGGTCCCCGACGAGCAAGCGCGAAAGATCGCCGAGACCAACGCCCGCGCGTTGTTCGGCATCTGAGAGGATGACCATGACGACGGCTCGGCAACTCGAGGTGGTGCCGCTCACTGCGAACATCGGGGCCGAGATCCGAGGGGTCGACGTCCGCTCGCTCGACGACGCGCAGTTCGCCATCGTGCACCAGGCGCTGATGGACCACCTCGTGATCTTCCTCCGCGGTCAGGAACTCACCGACGACGAGCACATCGCGTTCGCGGCGCGGTTCGGCCCGCCGAACATCTATCCACCGAACCGAGCCCGCGGGGTGTTCGTGCCGCTCGAGTGGATCGAGGACACGGCCGACAGCCCACCGAAGGCCGATCTGTGGCACACCGATGTGGCGTTCCTCCCCGAGCCTCCCGATGTTGGTGTGCTCAACATGCAGGACACCCCCGACGCGGGCGGCGACACACTCTGGGCCAGCTTGTACGCCGCGCACGATGCGTTGTCCCCGGTGATGCAGAAGCTCCTCGCACCGCTGATGTTCGATGTGCATCCAGGCGACGACATGCGCCGCAAGATCACGATGCAGTTCGGCGCCGACGTCTTCGACAAGGTCGAGGCCGAGTTCTCCGGTTGGCATCAGCCCATCGTGCGCGTGCACCCCATTACCGGTCGTCGTGCGTTGTTCCTCTGCGGCGCCTACATCAATGGCATCGTCGGCATGACTGCCGAAGAGTCCGACGCGCTCATCCCCGTGCTTCGGCGCACGGTCGAGGATCCGAACCTGCAGTGCCGATGGAAGTGGCAGCGCCACGATCTCGCCATCTGGGACGAGCGCGCCACGAACCATCGCGCGACCGGTGATCACTACCCGGCGCATCGCCTGGTACGCCGTTGCACCATCGGCGCGTCACCGGTGATCGGCGTCGACGGCCTGCAGTACACCGGCTGACGCCCACGCACCCACGCCGGTTGCAGGACGGTGTCGGGCTCAGGCGAGCGACGGGGTGACGGTATCGCGACCCGCGCGCAGCAGGGTGCCTGGGCGCTCGTCGGTATACGCGCTGTCGGTCACGATCGGTGCACCGTTGACGAGCACGTGTGGCACGCCCACCGGTTCGGCGTAGAGCCGGCCCGCGCCCGCCGGTAGATCGAACCGCGTGGAGATGGTGCCCGAGGCCACGGTGTCGGGATCGAAGACCACCACGTCGGCCCACGCGCCGTCGACCAGGCGCCCGCGGTCGCGGAGCCCGTAGAGGTCGGCGGGGATCGAGGTGAGCATTTGCACAGCTTCCTCAAGCCCCACGACGCCGTGGCGGCGCACCGCGTTCTCGAGCACATATACCGGGTAGTCGAAGTACGCAGTAAAATCGAGGTGCGCGCCGGCGTCGCTCGCACCGATGATGGTGCGGCCGGTACGACACGCGTCGACGATCGACTTCCACTCGTCGGCCGACGGAGCGCTGGGCAGACGCGTGAACATGGTGCGCAACGAGTCGGCGCACACGATGTCGAGCAGCGCGTCGAACGGTGACTTGCCCTCGTCGCGCGCGATGTCGGCCACCACCCGCCCTTCGTACTTCTTGGTCTGCGGCGTGAACGTCTCGGTGATGACCCGCTTTGCGAACTGCGCTATCTCCTGCATCGACTGTGCGGCGCGCGGGATGGTGCTCTCGAGACGGCGGCGCACCGCAGGATCGCGCAGCGCCGCGAGTCGCTGGTCGACCGGTAGACCGATCACTTCGCCCCAGTCGGGCAACGCACCGAGCACGAACCCGCTGAGGAACGAGAAGCGGGCCCGCGACGGGATGGGCATGTTCAGCCCTACGACCTTGCCGCCTTTTGCGCGGGCGTGATCTCCCTGGCGCATGGCCTCGTGGGCGCCGTCGAGATCGTCGGCGATGCGCAACACGTTCCAGTTCAGCGGGCGCTTGGCGGCGGCCGACATGTCGGCCAGCAGGTCTGCCTGCTCGAGCACGAATCGATCGACGAGCTTGGGCAAGAACTCGAGCGACGTACCCGGGAAGTCGCGGCACTGCGCGGCGAGCGTCACGAGCTCGTCGGCCGGCGCAAATCGCGATGGAACTGGATCGCCCGAGGCGTCGGTGTGCGCGACACCCCACGACGACGAAAACCCGAGGCCTCCCGATGCCAGCCCTGCGCGCAGCAGTTGGACCATGGTGGCGAGCTCGGCCGGCGTAGCCTCGCGCTTGGTGGCGTCCTCTTGCATCACGACGCGGCGTAGCGCCGAGTGACCCACCATGAACCCCGCGTTCACGGCAAGCGTGCCGTCGATGCGGTCGAGGTACTCGCCGGTGGATGTCCAGTCGCACGGCACGCCGGCCTGCAACGCCGCGAGCGGCATGCCTTCGACGATGGCGAGCATGCGCACGAGGTAGTCGACCTCGCGGGGATTGATCGGCTGCAACGTGAACCCGCAGTTGCCGGCCATCATCGTGGTGACGCCGTGCAACGAGCTGGGGCTGAGCGTGGTGTCCCAGCACACCTGCGCATCGATGTGGGTGTGCACGTCGACGAAACCGGGGGCGACGGCTTGGCCGTCGACCTCGATGGTGCGCCGCGCCGCGTCGACCTCGCCGATCACCGTGATCCTTCCGGCATCGATGCCGATGTCGGCCCGCCGGGCCGGTGCACCCGTACCGTCGATGACCAGCCCGCCCCGAATCGCCATGTCGTGCATGCGCCTCAACCTTTCGTCGCCCCGCACGTCGCGCGGAAACCAACTGCCCGAGTATGGATCAAATCGTCGGTGGAACGATCTGTGCTTCGCGCGGGAGGCCCAACGCCCGCTCCGCGATCATGTTGCGGTGCACCTCGCTGGTGCCTCCGCCGACCGTGGCCCAGTAGCGGTTCAGCACCTGCGTGTTCCAGTAGCCGCCGCGGGGCGCGTCGGTGCCGTACAAGGTGCCGGCCGGGCCGAGGATCGACAGCGCGACCAGGTCTTTGTGCACCTTGGCCTCCGACCAGAAGACCTTCAGTACCGACGGATCGACGTCGGGACGAACCCCGCGACGTACAGCATCGAGGACGCGCTCGTTGAGCATGCGAACGAGCCGTTCGTTCGTCCACGCCCGGCTGAGTTGCTGGCGCACTCGTGGATCGCCGGCCACGCCGAGCTGGTGCGCCAGGTCGATGAGCGCAGCTACGTCCCCTGAGTCAGCGGTGGTGCCGATCTGGGTCGCCTCGCTCGACAGCACCGAGCGGGCCACACCCCAACCTCCGTTGATCGAACCCACGACATCGGTGACGGGCACGCGCACCTGGTCGAGGAACACTTCGTTGAAGTGCGAGTGGCCGGTGATCAGCTGGAGTGGTCGCACGGTGATGCCCGGCGATGCGAAGTCCACGATCATGGCCGTGATTCCCTTGTGCTTCGGCGCGGCGGGGTCGGTGCGCGCGAGCAGGATCGCCCGCTCGCAGTACTGCGCGTACGACGTCCACACCTTCTGGCCGGTCACCACGAAGTGGTCGCCGTCGGTGATGGCACGCGTGCCGACGTTGGCGAGGTCACTGCCCGCGTCGGGCTCGCTGAAGAGCTGACACCACGTCTCGTCGGCGCGCAGCAAGGATGGAAGATACCGGAGGCGCTGCTCGTCGGTGCCGTGAGCGAGGAGCATGGTGCCCACCATGCCGATCGTGGCAGCAATGAAGCCCGGCGTCGCGTCGTAGCGCGCTTGCTCCTGCTCGAACAGGATCGACTGCCACGCGGTGCCCCCGCGGCCGCCGTACTCGCGCGGCCAGGCGATTGCCGCAAAGTGGTTGTCGAACAAGGTCGCCTGCCACGCGCGACAGCGATCGAAGAACTCGCGCTGCGCGTCGGGCGTGTGCGCTCGTGGTCCGTTCGACCAATCGGCCTCGCCCTTTCTCAACGTTGCATGCGCGTCGAGGAATGCTCGGGCCTCGTCGAGGAAGGGGCGTTCATCGCCGGGCATGATCTGGCGCTACGAGAGCGACGACCCGCCGTCGATCACGTGCTCGATGCCGGTGATGTACGACGACGAATCCGACAACAGGAACAACACGAGCGAGGACACATCATCGACCGATCCGGCGCGCCGGAGTGGGACGGCGTTGTAACGCTGCTCCTTGTCCTGATCGGTGACGGGCGTGGAATACATGCCGGTCTCGGCGATGCCGCCGGGGTGCACCGAGTTCACGCGAATGCCCGCCGGCCCGAGATCGGCCGCGCAGATCTTCGTGAGCCCGCGCACCGCCCACTTCGAGGTGCCATAGCTGCTGAAGCCGGGCATGCCCGTGGTGCCGGCGATCGACGAGATGTTCACGATGGAACCACCGCCACCAGAGCGCATTGGCTCGAGCACCTTGGTGATGCCCCACCACGCGCCGTGCACGTTGACCCGCATGGTTCGCTCGAACGTCTCGAACGATTCCTCGCCAATGGGCTTGGTGCCCGAGTACACGGCGGCGTTGTTCACCAGCCCGTGCAGCCCGGCCCCGAATGCCAGCGCGGCGGCGACCACGGTGTCCCAGCCGGTGGGGTCGGTCACGTCGTGCTGCACGAACGTGGCCCGGTCGCCGAGCGCACGCACCACGGCGTCGCCGGCCGCGGCCTGAAGGTCGGTCGCGACGACGAACGCTCCTTCGGCGACACAGCGCTCGACGTGGCGGCGGCCCATGCCCTGCGCCCCGCCGGTGACGATCACCGTCTTCCCGTCGAGCATCCCCATCGTTCGCCTCCCGCGTCGCGTCGGGGCGCAGCGTAGGCGCGGACTCCCCAAGCGCGCGAGGCTGACCGGGTGGACACGGCAACGGTGGACGTCGGTGAGCTCACCGAGCTCCTGCTCGACGAGCAGTTCTACGCGGGTGACCCGCACCCTGTGCTCGCGCGCCTACGGGTCGAGGCCCCCGTCGTGCGCGACCGGCGCTACGGCTTCTGGGCCGTGACCCGCCATCGCGACGTCTTCGAGATCTCGCGCGACAACGATCGCTTCGTCTCCGGGTACGGCGTCAACCTGGCGCACTTCGTGCCCGAACCGCTCCCGGTTCCCGGCTCGTTGCTGTCGTGCGACCCACCCATCCACACGCACTATCGCCGCACCCTGTGGGACGCGTTCACGCCGACCAAGATCCGCGCGCTGGCGCCGCTGGTACGAGCGCGTGCCGTCGCGCTGCTCGACGCGTTCGCTGCCGACACCGACGCTCCCGTCGAGATCGTGTCCGCGCTCGCGGTGCCGTATCCGTTGATCGTGCTCGCCGAGCTGCTCGGCCTGCCCATCGACGACTGGCACGAGTACGGCCACTGGATGGACGCCGCGGTACGCACCAACAACCCCCACGCGCTCGCCGAAGACCGAGCCGTCGTCGATCACATGCGCGTGTTCCTGCTGCAAGCGGTCGCCGAACGTCGGGGCACCGACGCGCCAGGTGTGATCACCATGCTCGCCGATCACCGCGACGCCGACGGCACTCCGCTCACCGATCGCGAACTGCTGATGTTTCTGTTGCAGCTCTTCATCGCCGGCAACGAGACCACGCGCAACACCATCACCGGTGGCATCGTGGCGCTCGCAGAGAACCCGGCGCAGTGGGCGATGCTCCGCGCAGACCGGTCGTTGGTCGACAAGGCGGTCGAGGAGATCCTCCGCTACACGAGCGCGGTCACCCACTTCTTCCGCACGGCACTGGTCGACACCTCGGTCGGCGGGGTACCGGTCGCCCAAGGAGACAAGATCTTCCTCAGCTACACGTCGGCCAACCGCGACGCCGAGGCGTTCGGCCCAACCGCCGACCAGTTCCACATCGCCAGGTCGCCGAACCCACAGCTGGCCTTCGGCTTCGGCGCGCACTTCTGCCTGGGCGCCGCGCTCGCCCGCCTCGAGGTACGCGTGCTCCTCGAAGAGATGCTCGACCGGTTCACCGCCCTCGAGCTCGCCGGCCCCGTAGTCCGGCTGCCCAACGTGGCCATCGCCGGCTTCGCCCACGCCGAGCTCCGATTCGATCGCGCATGAAGGTCCGCATCGCCGTTGCGCCGTCGTTCACCTCGTTCGACCCCGACGTGTTCACGTCGTTCATCGAAGGCCTCGAGAGGTTCGGCTTCGACACGGTGTGGCTGTCCGATATACCGATGGGTGCATCGACCGACCCGCTCGTCGCGCTCAGCTACGCCGCGGCGCGAACTTCCAAGTTGAAGCTCGGCACCAACATCGTTCCGCTCGGGCGCAACCCGATGCTGTTGGCCAAGGAGCTCGCGCAGCTCGACCTGCTCTCCGGCGGTCGCCTCTTACTCAGTCTCGTTCCCGGCATCGACCAACCCGGCGAGCGCGGCGCGCTCGGTGTGGGCAAGGCCAACCGAGGCAAGCTCCTCGAAGAGTTCATCACCCTCATGCGCGCGTGGTGGCAGGGCGAGCCGGTCACTGGAACGTACGGTCCGTACGTATACGACGCCGTCGAGGTGCGGCCACTCCCCCGCCAGAACCCGCTCGAGATCTGGCTCGGGGGCATGGGCCCAGTGGCCCTCGAACGCGCGGGGCGGCTTGCGGACGGCTGGTTGGGTGCGGTACTCGAGCCCGAGGCTGCGGGGAACGCCCGGCGGGCCATCGAGGAATCGGCCGAGCGCGCTGGTCGCCACATCGACGCCGACCATTTCGGGCTCAGCATTCCGTATGCCCGCGTCGAACCACACGCTCGCGCGTTCGAGGCCATGCGTGTCCGGCGGCCCGACGCCGATCCGCGTGCGCTGCTGCCCGTCGGTCGCGACGAGCTGCGGGCACTGCTCTCGGGCCACATCGAGGCCGGCATCACCAAGTTCGTCCTGCGGCTGACCGGCGCGTCGATGACCGAGGACATGCCCACGGCGTCGCACGATGATCTTGCATGGTTGGCCGACGCGGTGCTCGACCTGCAGACCTGACCTCTCAGCCCCGCACGAGCTCGACAAACTCGCGCATCGCATCCTTGTGGTCGTCGATGGTCGCGTCCTCGCCCACGGCGAAGATCGTCGGACGATTGACCATGCCGGTGACCCCGGACGCGGCGTACCTCTGGGCCATGGCCCGATCGAAGTCGGGTGGACGCGAAACGATCACCTGGAACGGCCGGTGCGCGTCGCCCGCAGCTTCCCTCGCTCGACCGAGTCGGGCGAGGATCGGCAGCAGTGCATCCTCGACGTAGTTGACCCCGATCCAGCCGTCGGCTCGCACCGCGCGCCGCAGCGCCGGGCCGCTCGCCCCACCCACGAGAACGGGGACGCGCATATTCGGCACCGGCGTGATGCGCAGCTCGGCGAACCGGTGGTGCGGGCTTGTCGACTGGACGAGCTCGCCGCGCAGGAGTCGCTCGAGCAGCTCCAACATCTCGTCGGTGCGCGCACCGCGGTCGTCGAACGACGCTCCCGCCGCCGCGAACTCCTCGCGCAGCCAACCGATGCCGACGCCCAGCACAATCCGGTCACGCGTCATCACCGCAGCACTCGACACCGACTTCGCGGCCACGAACAGATGTCGTAGCGGCAACACGTAGACGTTGGCCAGCATGCGCAGCGTGGTGGTGCACGCACCAATCGCGCCGAACGCGACGAACGGGTCGATGAACGGCGTCTCGGGCGGGTACCCGGCACCGCCAGCCGGAACATATGGGTTGGGGGTCATGATCGTGGTGGGTGTCACGAGGTGCTCAGGAAGGCTCACGCCATCGAAGCCGACCTCCTCGGCCGCCACCGCGAGCTCGACCAACATGCCGGGTGGGGTAAACCCAAGGTTCTGCCACGTCTCCATTCGCGCACACTACGAAATGGAGCCGAGGCGTGCGGGTAGTGTGCGCCCATGCGGGGGACGGCAAAGGCTTCAGACACCGCTCGTCCCACGAGCGAGCTGATCACGCTGATCGTGCTCGCGATGATCGCCCTCGGCTTTTCGCTGCAGCAGTCCCTCGTCGTTCCCGCGCTCACGACCATCCAGCGCGATCTCGGAGCCAGCGAGACCGCCACCACATGGCTCGTGACGGGCTTCCTCCTCTCGTCGTCGGTGGCCACACCGATCATCGGCCGTCTCGGGGACATGTTCGGCCGCAAGCGCGTGCTGCTGTTGTCGCTCGCGGTGCTCGCCGCGGGCACCGCCCTCGCGGGGGTGGCTACCTCGATCGGCGTGCTCGTGGCCGCGCGCATCCTGCAGGGCTTGGCCGGAGCCATCGTGCCGCTGTCCTTCGGTATCGTGCGCGACGAGATGCCCGCCCATCGTGTGCCGGGAAGCATCGGGATCATTTCCGCTTTGCTCGCCGTAGGCGCCGCGCTGGGCATCGTGTTCTCCGGCCCCATCGTCACGAGCCTCGGTGTCACATGGCTCTTCTGGCTGCCGATGGCCACCCTCGTGCCCACGATCATCGCAACGGTGCGGTACATACCGAGATCCGACACCGGCGCGCGCGAGCCGATCGACATCCTCGGCGGGCTGCTACTCACCGCATGGCTCGTGTGCCTGCTCGTCGCGGTGAGTCAGGCGGCCAGCTGGGGTTGGGCCGGCCGACGCACGTTGGTCCTCTTCGCAGCGGCCGTGGTGTTCTTCGCGCTGTGGATCACGGTCGAGCTTCGGTCCTCGATCCCGCTCATCGACGTCCGGTTGCTGCGCGAACGTACCGTGGCCACCGTGAACGTGATCAGCTTCACCGTTGGGTTCACCATGCAGAGCCTTTTCACCTTCGTGACCCGGTTCGTGCAACTGCCCGAATCGACCGGATTCGGACTCGGCGTTCGCGGATCCCACGCCGGCCTCATCGTGTTGCCGTGGAGCCTCGGCGCATTCATCACCGGGCTCATCTCCGGTCGTCTGGCCGCGCGCTTCGGCTCCAAGCGAGCGCTCGTCATCGGCTCGATCATCTCGGTCCCCCCAAGCCTGCTGCTCGCGTTCGGGAACCATTCGCTGGTGTGGATCGGCCTCGCCATGGCCGCGACCGGGGTCGGTACCGGCTTCATCACGGCGGCGATGCCAGCCATCCTCATGAGCTACGCGCCGCCGTCCCAGACGGGCGTCGCGGCTGGCATGAATCAGAACATCCGCACGATCGGCGGCGCAATTGGCACGCAGGTGATCGCCGCGATCATTGCGTCGAGCGTGGTGCCGAAGGAATCGCTGTACGAGGCGGCGTTTCTCACCGTCGGCGGCGTCTGCCTCCTCGGCGTCGTCGCGGCGTTTGCGGTGCCGACCACGCATCGGCGCGACGGTCCGGGTATGAGATCGCGCCGTGACCTGGCACCCCAGGCCGGCGCGACGAGACCGTAGATCAAAGGCAAGTAACGTCACGCCGTGGCGTCATCGGTCTCCAGGGTCTCGCTCCACCGGTTCTCGTTCGCCGGCGACGACGTGCTCGCGTGCGTCTCGGGCCGCACCGGTGGCGTGAGCGTTTCACCCTACGCGTCGCTCAACCTGAGCTTCGGCGTAGGCGACGAACCCACCGCCGTCGTCGAAAACCGGGCGCGGCTCTGCCTCGCGCTCCGTCATCCGCTCGACGCCTTGACCGTCGCCAACCAGGTCCACTCGGGCGATGTCGTCGTGGTCGATGAGTCCCACCGCGGGAGCGGCGCGCGCACCGCCGACGATGCGGTGGCCGACGCGGACGCGCTGGTCACCGCGAGCCCGGGGGTGCTTCTCGCCGTGTTGCTCGCCGACTGCGTGCCGGTGGTGCTCGTCGACCGCGTTCGATTGGTGGTGGCCGTCGCCCACGCCGGATGGCGCGGAACCGTCGCGCACGTCGCGGCCAACACCGTGGCCTGCATGCGCGACGCGTTCGGCTGCGACCCGGCGGACATTCGCGCCGGCATCGGCCCATCGATCGGACCGGCCAGCTACGAGGTGGGCGCCGAAGTCGTCGAGGCGGCGCGGCGCGCCTACCCCGACTCCCCGGAGGTCATCCACTTCGACGGCGCCCGGCCCACGTTCGACCTGTGGGCGGCGAATGCGTCCGACCTCCACCGAGCGGGGGTCTTACGCGAACACATCGAGATCAGCGGCATCGACTCGCACACCGCGACCGATCGCTACTTCTCGCACCGCGCGGCGCGACCCACCGGCCGGTTCATGGCGCTCGCCGCCCTCGGCCCACGGAGAGTCGTTCAGGCGTCGCGACCGAGGTAGGCCGCAACGCAGTCTGCGGCGGTGGCGTTCGCCGGAACGGGCTTCTCCTGGTCGAAGTAGCCGGGCTTGCGCAGGTCGGCGGTCACGAAGGTCTTCACGGCACCGAGGACGGTCTCGGCGAGCTCCGGGTCGAGGTCGGTGCTCTGACCGGTGGCCTTCGCGAGATCCCACGCGTGCGTGAAGCTGTCAGTGGTGAACAGCCCGACGACCATGCCACCCGGCATCGCACCGAACGGCAACGTGATCGTGCGGCCGAGCACCGAAGGATCGGCGCGGAACGCGGCGACTGCCTTGTCGGCCGCCTTACGGAACGTGGCGGCGGGGTCGTCGCCCAGCGGTCTTCGCATCGTGTCACATCAGACCGGAGCGCGAAAGGTCAGCGTTGCGGGGTTCGACGTCGTGGCACTCAGGCGATCACGCCACGCCGCCGTAGGTCGGCGACGTAGGCTTTCGGGTGGCCGAGGCCCACGAGCACCTCGTCGGTGTGCTGGCCGAGCAGGGGCGCCGGCCGGATCAGCTCGGTCGGTGTCGCGTCGAGATCACCCACCGGTCGAGGCACCCGCATGCGCCCCGCGGTCGGGTGATCGACCTCGGCAAGCAGGCCGGTCGCCACGACCTGCGGATCGAGGTGGATCTGCTCGATCGTGTTCACCACTGCGTGCGGAACGCCCTCAATCTCGAGGAGGGTCGCGAGCTCGTCGGAGTCCCAGGTGCGCAGGGCCTCGTTCACGAGGGGATGCAACTCGGCGGCGTTGCGCGACCGGTCGCCCGGCTCGGCGAAGCGGGCATCGGTGATCAACGCCTCCAGGGCGAGCACGCGGCACAGTCCGTGGAACTCGGCGTCGAGAAGGGTGGTGATCGAGATGTACCCGTTGCGTGTGCGCCTCACCGGTGGTGATGTCGCCCGTGCGCTCGTCGCGGACACAGGTCGGTCGAGGAACGTGACGTCTTGCATGCCGTCGGGCCACAAGAACGCGATCGACGCGTGCAGCATCGACACATGCAGGTGTTGGCCTCCGACACCCCGCTCGCGGGCAAAGAGCGCCGCGGTGATGAGCTGCGCCGCGGTCAACGCCGTGGTCTTGTCGCACACCGCATTTCGGATGAGCTGCGGGACCCCTGATGCATCGGATTGATGCGCAGCAACTCCCGATGCCGCCTGCATCACGGAGTCGTACGCCGGGTGGTGCGCGTGCGGGCCGGTGAGCCCGAACCCCGAGATCGAGACGTACACCAACGATGGGTGCTCCGCGCGCATTTCGACCGGGCCCAACCCGAGGCGCTCGGTGACCCCGGGGCGCAGGTTGTGCACGAACACATCCGCGGTCGCGACGAGCTCGCGGACCAGAGCCACTCCCTCGGGTGCTTTCACGTCGACCGCGATGCCCCGCTTGCCCCGGTTGAAACCTGCGAACACCCCGGTGACGCCGTTGTGGACCGTGCCCAGCGCTCGCATGAAGTCACCGGTGCCCGGCCGCTCGATCTTGATGACGTCGGCGCCCTGCTCCGCGAGGATCATCGTGGCGTACGGGCCGGACGCCGCAACGGTGAAGTCGATGATGCGCACACCGTGCAACGGGCCGGTCACGATGCGCTCCGCGGTTGTGCGTCGACACCATCGGCAGCCGCATCGAGCACGCCGACCCGCACGAGGCGGTCCCGTTCGTCGTCGGGGATGCCCAACTCACCGAGTACGTCGAGCGAGACGACGACATCCCCGCGGTTCGAACCGGCGAGCAACGACCCGAGCGTGCGGTCCTCGATGAGACCGCGCTGCTCGAGATGCGGGTCGCACACCACCTCGGCCACCGAGAGCACGGGCGCGACGCATGTGTCGAGGGATGCGAGCGCACGAACCCATTCGTCACGATCGCGCTCTCGGAACTTACGTTCCAAGGCCTCGATGAGCGCGGGCTGGCGCGCATCGATCTCGTGCTCGTCAACGAGGTGCGGGAGGTCGATCGCGTTGCAGAGCGCACGCCAGAACCGGTACTCGAGTGCGCCGATGCTCAACCACTTGCCGTCGCGACAGGCATACGTCCGGTAGCACGCGAAGTCACCCGACAGCAGACGAACGGGCCCATCGTCGAGACCTGTATCGAGGTGCTGCTCGAGTTGCACGGCCATCAACCAGAGCACGCCGTCGGTGGTGGCCACGTCGAGGTGGCAGCCTTCGCCGGTTCGCTCGCGCCCGAGCAGCGCGGCAAGCACGGCGATCACCGCGTGCATGCCACCCCCGGCGCCGTCGGCCACGGTTGCGCCGAGCACCGGGGGCCCATCGTCGTGGCGACGCTGCGTTCGATCGAGCAGGCCCGTGACCGCCTCGAAGTTGAGATCGTGACCGACCCACGCGGCGCGCGGGCCGTGCTGGCCGTACCCGGTGACCGAGCAGTAGATCACGCCGGGATTCACCGCACGCACTGCGTCGTACCCGACACCGAGACGCGCGGCAACGCCCGGCCGAAACGCTTCGATCACCACATCGGCGGTACCGGCGACCCGGAGTGCGAGGGCACGACCTTCGTCGTTCTGGAGGTCGATGGCCACGCCGTGCATGCCGCGACCGCCGCCGTACGCGTTGGTCGGCGTGTCGATCTCGCCGGCCATGCGATGACGGGGCCGGCCGATCCGCACGACCTCGGCGCCATAGTCGGCGAAAATGCGCGACGCACGCGCCCCCGGGCCATGCCGGCTGAAATCGACGATGCGCACCCCTGCCAAGAAGGCCATTGCCCCATCTCCGTTCGTCGGGCCGTCACGCTACGCGCCGCAGGGACCCGCGCCGATGTGCTCCACGCAGGGACCCGCGCCGATGTGCTCCACGACGGGAGCATGTTGTTCCGTCGACATCAGTACGCGGCGATCGGCCGCCACGAGCTCACCTGTGCGTTCCGCCGGTGGAAGCGCCCCACGGTGCGAACCGGCGGCACCTTGGTCACGCCGGTCGGCGATCCGTGGCGCGAGATGCCCGACGATCCCCAGGACCTCAGGCCGTTGCTCGAACTGGCCCGACTGATCGGTGCTGCCGGGTCGCGTACGCTGCCCTGATGCTTCAAGAACTCGAGGGCAAGGTCGCGGTCGTCACCGGCGCGGGCAGTGGGATCGGCGCCGCGTTGTGTCGTGGATTCGCCGATGAGGGCATGCGCGTGGTCGTGGCCGACATCGACGCGACGCGTGCGCAGGCGGTTGCCAGTTCACTGCCCGAGTCGATTGCGTGCGTGGTCGACGTCGCCGACGGCGACGCGGTGGCTCGTCTCGCCGACGACGCGTTCGCGGCGTGGGGCCAAGTCGACGTGCTGTGCAACAACGCGGGCGTGTTCCAGGGCGGGCTGTCATGGGAGCGCAGCGTGGTCGACTGGGACTGGGTGCTCGGGGTGAACCTCTACGGCATCATCCACGCGATACGCAGCTTCGTGCCGCGCATGATCGCGCAGGGGACCGACGGGCACATCGTCAACACGGCGTCGGTCGCTGCGTTCGTCGCAGGCGCTGCGTCCAGCCCGTACGTCGTCTCGAAGTGCGCCGCGTTCTCCCTCAGCGAGTGCCTGGCGCTCGACCTCGCGGCGGTGGGATCTACGATCGGCGTGTCGGTGTTGACCCCCAGCTCGATCGACACCGCCATCGCGCACACGGCCGCTGTCCGCCCAACGCGGTTCGGCCGCGACGACACACCGGACGGAGCGATGGTCGCGCAAGGGCTCGCCGCGATCACGGGCCAAGGCATTCCGCCGGCCGAGGTGGTCGGGCCGGTGCTCGCGGCGATCCGGTCGGGCGAGTTCCTCGTGCCGACCAAGCCCAGCTACGCCGCGCAGATCCGCAACCGGTTCGAGTCGCTGATCGAGCGCCAGCTGCCCGCCCACATCGGGGTCGACTGATGAGCGACCTCCCCACGCAGGTCTTCGACGCCGACGGCCACATCATCGAACCGACCGAGCTCTACTTCGCGGGCCTCGATCCGTCGTTCCGCCATCGCGTGCAGGTCGATCTCGACCTCGGCGAGCACCACGGCCGTCTGCTCCCCTTGCTCGACGGCCGCCCGAGCTTCGGTGGCTCGCCGTGGATGCGCGAGTACCTGCGCACCGACGCAGGCAAGCAGGTGCTCATCGACCGGTTCGGCCCCATCGCACGGGCTGGGTTCGATCCGCCCTCGATGCTTCGCGCCCTCGACACGCAGGGCATCACCCGCTCGGCCCTGTTCCCGAGCTTCTCGCTTCACGTGCCGTACACCGACCACTTGGCGCCCGACCTCGCCGCGGCATTGGCTCGCGCCTACAACCGATGGATCAGCACGTACGCGGCCGACGGTCACGAGCGGCTGCTCGGTGTCGCCCTCGCCCCGCTGCACGACCCTGCACGCGCCGAGATCGAGATCCGCCACACGGTCGAACAAGAGGGTGCACGCGGGGTGATGGTGCGCCCGAACCCGGTGCACGGACGGCCACTGCACCACCCGGACAACGACCGCTTCTTTTCGATGCTCGAGGATCTCGACGTACCGATGCTGCTGCACGAGGGACGCGGTGGCCAGCACCCGTTTGCCGGTGACCGTTTCGACACCTGGTACGCATCGCACGTCGTGAGCCACCCGTTCGAGATGATGCTCGCCGTGCTCGGCCTCACCGTCGAGGGCGTCTTTGCGCGGCACCCACGGTTGCGGGTCGGAGTGCTCGAATCTGGTACCGGCTGGCTCGCGTGGTGGCTGAATCGCATGGACGAGCACCACAAGTTATTCGGGCCCCGTGAGCGTCCCGACCTCGCCATGCTACCGAGCGAGTACTTCTCGCAGCATTGCGTCATCGCCTCCGACAGCGACGACGAGTTCGTCGGCCCCACTGTTGCGGCCGTGGGCGCAGACCATGTGGCGTGGTCCTCCGACTTCCCACACCTCGAAGCGAAGTGGCCCGACGGTGTACGGGTGTTCGTCGAGCACAGCCTGCTCGACTCGGACGCGCTCCACGAGGTGCTGTGGCGAACCCCGTGCCGACTTTACGGGGTCGACCCCGGCATCGACCCCGGCATCGACGCGGCCAGCGCCGGCATGATGCGCAACAGATTGGAAGAGTAGAAGCGGTCACGCGTCGTGTCAGGCGCATCGCCGAGGCTCGCCTCGAACCGCCCGAGCGGATTGCGTCCGCCTTCGACGTGGGGATAGTCAGAGGAGAACAGGTAGAGCTCGTCGCAGGACTCGGTGATGAGCCGGCCGACGTCCTCGAACGGGAACGGTGTGAACGCGAGCTGGTCGATGACCTGCTCGGAAGGACGACGCGTGAACGCCCTCACATCGGGATCGTGCCGCGCGAGATTGTCGACGGCGTGGTCGATGCGTCGGAGCATGCTCGGCACCCACGAGGCGCCGAGCTCGATGGCCCCGCCACGAAGGGCCGGATGACGTTCGAGCACGCCGTCGAGCACCAACACCGACAAGAACTCCTCGGTATCGACGTGCAGAATCGGGAAGTCCTTGAGGCGCAAGGCCTCGCCACCACCCAAGAAGCCCACGGCCTGACGGCGCCCCGTGTTCATGTACTCGTCGCGGATCTGGATGCGTTGCGCCCCGACATGGAGCAGAAACGGGACCCCGGCATCGGCAAGCGTCGCCCAGATGGGATCGAGATCGACGTGCCCCGGTGATCGCCCACCGCACGGCTCGGCCGGGATCCACACCGCAGTGGCACCAAGGGCCAGCGCGAACTTCAGCTCGACGAGCGCCAGCCCTGGATCTTCGAGCGACAACACGGCCACCGCTTGGAAGCGCCGATCATCGGCGCAGAACGCGGCGATCGCACGGTTGTACGCCCGACATCCCCCGTAGCGCACTTCCAGATCCGCATCGTGCAGGAAGCAGGACAACGCGAACGTTCCGAATACGAGTTGAGCGTCGAACCCGAGCAGGTCGAGCGCTCGGGACCGCTCGACCGAATTGAACGCGCCGAGCGCGTGATAGCCCTTCGGCCCGCTAATCACGTTCCTCTCGAGCTCGCGCACCTGCTCGGGGGAATGCGCCCCGGCCTCGATGTAGGCGTCGAACCCTTCGCCCTGCGCTCCCGCAGCCTCGGTCGAGATCGGCGGCAACCGCGCTCGGATCGATGGATCGGCGAACGGTTCGATGAAGCCGGGCAGCTCCATGATGTGGCTGTCTGCGTCGAGGAACACCCGGCCGGTGGCGTACACGGCATCGATCTGGTTCGGCATCGGATGCCTCAACCCACGACGACGGTGTTCGTGTCGCGCCCCGAGCGCAGCACCCCACCCGGTTGTGCGCCGGTCAAGGCGCCATGGGCGACGATCTCGACCCCGTTCACGAGGACGTGCTCGATCCCGACCCCTTCGCCGTAGAGGCGGCCGGCGCCGCCGGGTAGGTCCTGCCGCCAGCGCACCGGGCCGGGCGCGATGCTCGCGGCATCGAACACGACGACGTCGGCCATGGCACCCACCGCAACCACGCCGCGGTCGCGTATGCCGTAGGCGGCCGCCAACGCGCCGGTGATGCGATGCACGGCGTGTTCGAGGGTGAGCACCTGTCGTTGCCGGTTGAGCGCAAGGAACGCGGTGCACCAGTCGAAGGTGGAGATGAGATCGAGGTGCGCGCCTGCGTCAGAGGCCCCCAACAACACCCGTGGGTCGCGCCACGCCGCCTCGCGCAGCTGCCATGACGCGTCGTCGCTACCTGTCGCGTACGGCACGACGCCGGTGCGTAGATCATCGGCAATGACCATGTCGCAAAGCACGTCGAACGGATCGCGCGACTCCTCAGTTGCGAGGTCGCCGATGCGTCGACCCTCGTACACCTTGTTCTCGGGGGCAAACGTCTCCTGCACCACCATGTCGGCCCAGCGCGCCGAGTCGTGCATGGTTCCGTCCCCGCGCGCCGAGCGCGCAGAACGATCGAGTTCGGCGCGCGAGGCCGGATCACGGAGGGCGGCGAGCTTCTCCTCGTTGCTCGACGC
>WLNW01000046.1 GCA_009699605.1 Actinomycetota bacterium
CGCAGCATCGATGAGCATCGCCCATGTCACGTCGCGCTCGCGGCCGAGGACCCGAGCGAGTGCCGGGCCGAGGGCGTGGCGTACCACGGCGATCTCTTCGAGCGCGGACGAGGCCGGTCCGGAGATCGCGTCGAGCAGTGCCTCCACGTCAGGTTTGCGCAGATGGCGCGGGGTCGGGTCCATCGGGCGCTATCGTGGCTCACGGAGCATGGCGCCGGCGAGCGCACAGCCCATGAGGCCTGCGGCGTAGGCTTGGCCTGCCCTTCTGTAGGCCATTTGGTGGCGCCGCTTCGACGAATCGAACGACGTGGAAACCCAAACAGATAACGGCTTCGCCTCTCTTGGCGTGCCCTCCGAATTGGTCGAGGCGCTGAGCGTGCGTGGCATCGACCAACCCTTTCCCATCCAATCCCTCACCATCCCCGACGCACTCGCCGGGCGCGATGTGTGCGGCAAGGCCAAGACCGGCTCGGGCAAGACGCTCGCGTTCGGGCTCCCGGTGCTGGCCAATCTGGTCAAAGCGGTGCCGTGTCGGCCCACCGCGCTGGCGCTCGTGCCCACCCGCGAGCTGGCCGTTCAGGTGTGCGACGAGCTCGACCCGCTCGCCCGCGCCGCTGGTCGCCGGGTCACCGCCATCTACGGCGGTGCCAAGATCGAAGCCCAGCGCAAGGAACTCCTAGACGGCGTGGACTTCGTCGTCGCTACTCCGGGGCGCCTCATCGATCTGCTCCAACAGGGCGACCTCAAGCTCGACGCTGTCACGGTCGTCATCGTCGATGAAGCCGACCGCATGGCGGACATGGGCTTTCTCCCCCAGGTCGAGTGGCTCCTGCGCCACATTCCCGGTGGACACCAGACGCTGTTGTTCTCCGCCACGCTCGACGGCGTGGTCGACTCGCTCATCAAGCGCTACCAACATGACCCGGTCATGCACGAGGTGCAGTCAGAAACGGTCACCGTCGACCGCATGGTGCACCACTTCTTCAAGGTGCACCAGCTCGACAAGACCAAGGTCGCCGCGGCGGTCGCCCGCCACGTGGGCCGCACGATCATGTTCACCCGGACCAAGTTCGGCGCCGATCGTCTGGCGCGCGATCTCAAGGCCGAAGGCATC
The DNA here is from genome assembly GCA_009699605.1 of Actinomycetota bacterium. Classification (GTDB taxonomy): domain Bacteria; phylum Actinomycetota; class Acidimicrobiia; order Acidimicrobiales; family WLNW01; genus WLNW01. The sequence goes on from WLNW01000046.1 coordinate 1,115, forward strand.
GATGCCGCGGCCATCCACGGTGATCTCCGCCAGAACCACCGCGAGGCGGCCCTCGCCGACTTCGGCAGTGGCAAGCTCGCCGTGATGGTGGCCACCGATGTCGCGGCCCGCGGCCTGCACATCGACGACGTCGACGTGGTCATCCACTTCGATCCGCCCGAGGATCACAAGACGTATTTGCACCGCTCGGGTCGCACGGCCCGCGCCGGCGAGAGCGGCATCGTGGCCACTCTGGTGCTGTGGGACCAAGAACTCGAGGTCAAGCGCATGATGAAGCGTGTCGGGATCGAGCAGAACATGGTCGACCTCTTCTCCAACGACAAGCGCCTCGTCGACCTCGCCGCATGGGACCCCAAGGCGTAGTTGCCAACCGGTCGCGGGGCGCACGACCTGCAGCTGTTGGCCGACCGTGTCGTGTCGTTCGCCGCTCACGAGCGGTGGACCACCCGCGGCACGCTCGAAGCGACGGCGGTGGCGCTGCAGCGCTCACCTGACCCGGACGCACCCGAGCCCAGCGGGTTCGAGGTGGCGCTTCGCCGCGAGATCGCTCGGGCGGCCCATGCCCTCGGCCCGCGTTCGGCGCACTTGCTTGGCTTGGTCTACGAGCAGCTGCTTCATCCGGGTTCGCGACGTGCTCGGGGCGCGCACTTCACCCCGGCCGATGTCGCCGATCACCTGGTTGAGTTCACGCTCGAGGGTGTCGTGCTGCCCGAACAGCCGCGCTTCGTCGATCCGAGTTGCGGCGGGGGAGCGTTCCTCCTCGCAATGGCGTCGTGGCTTCACACTCGCGGGTGGTCCCGCTCGGCTTCGGTGGAGGCCGTGTGGGGCGCGGACATCGATCCGCTCGCTTCGTGGGTCAGCGCGACATCACTCGCGCTCTGGGCCGGGGTCGATGGCCACCACGACGTCGTGGCGCGGATCGTGTGTGCCGATGTGCTCGAGGCAGGCGGTGACCCGTGGCCGGGTGTCGAGTTCGATGCAGTCATCGGCAACCCGCCGTTCCAGAACCAGCTCGAACGAGCCACCGTGCGCAGTGCCGCACAGCGTCGCGATCTTGGCGCTCGCGGCATCACGCGTGTGCCCTACCTCGACACTGCGGCGTTGTTCCTCCCGCGGTCTCTCGATCTCGTCGCCGCAGGCGGCCGGGTCGCGCTCATCCAGCCGCACTCCACGCTCGTCGCTCGAGACGCTCGATCGGTGCGTGACGACATGACGACGCGCGCCGATCTCGTCGGATTGTGGTTCGCCCGCGAGCCGATCTTCGCCGCGAGCGTCCGCGTGTGTGCTCCCGTGTTCCAGCGGGCTGACCAGGTACGCGGTTTCGGCGACCCGCGGCCCATGGTGCGCAGGGTGGTGGGCCGTGGGTTCGACGCAACGTCGCCGGCAGGTGCTCCGGTGTCGGCCGATTCTTGGGGCTCGCTCGCTCGGGACCTGCTCGGCGTGCCGTCGGTGAACCTCGTCGGTCGCGCGACTATCGGCGATCGCGCGACCGCCACAGCGGGCTTTCGCGACGAGTACTACGGCCTCGTCGGCGCAGTGTTCGAGCACGATCCCGAACGAACCGGCGAGGTCTCGACGACCACCGGACGCGTTGCTCGCCTTGTCACGTGCGGGTTGATCGAGGTGCTCGCGAACCAATGGGGTGCGCGGCCAGCGACCTTCGCCCGCACGAAGTACCTGGCGCCGATGGTGGACGTCGGTCGTCTCGAAGGGCGGGTAGCGGCATGGGTCGGCGCGCAACTCGTGCCGAAGCTGCTCGTGGCCACCCAGACCAAGGTGATCGAAGTGGTGGTCGACGAGACCGGCGAGTTGGTGCCGAGCACTCCGGTCATCGCGGTGCACGCACCGGTTGACGACCTGTGGCGCCTCGCTGCCGCGTTGAGCGCGCCGTGCCTGAGCGCACACGCGCTCGGTCGGGTCGCTGGTGCGGCATTGAGCGCCGACGCAATCAAGCTCGCGGCGCGCCAAGTGCTCGAGCTCCCGCTGCCCGATGACCACGAAGCGTGGGAACGGGGTGCCGATCTCGCGCGCAAGGCGCACCACGCCGAGGGAGCGACCCGTGAGCGGTACCTCGATGCACTGGGCGCCACCATGGACTTCGCGTACGGCTGCACCGATCCCTCGGTGTTCGCCTGGTGGGCTGCTCGGCGCTGAGCTGAATCATCTGTCGTTTTGGTCTGGTGGCATGGCACAATGGCGGCGACATCACGAGTGGCCCGACAACGGGTCCGGCAACCTGGGACGGACGACCAAGGTGCCATGCCTCCGGCAACGGCGGCGATGTGGGTTCAGGCCCGGAGCAATCCGTGCAATGCGCCAACGAACGGTCCGGTGCACCAGCGGTGCGTCTGGATCCCGGTCGAGCACCAAGGTCCGTCCCTCTGAGCACGATCGGAGGCACGTATGAATGCTGAGCCCGCGCCGCCGCGCGTGTACCCCGACGCGCTGCCGGTTACCGGGGCCTGGCGACTCGGCGATGACGTCGGCTGTCGCCAGTTCGTCACCCTCAACGATCACCGCCCGTTCGCGCTCGAAGGCGGGGGAGCGCTGCGTCAGGTCACGCTGGCCTACGAGACGTGGGGGACGCTCGCCGCCGATGCGTCGAACGCCGTGCTGGTCTGTCATGCGCTCACCGGTGATTCGCACGCTTCGGGGCGCCAGGGCAACGGCCACGCCACCGCCGGCTGGTGGGACGACATGATCGGCCCGGGCAAACCGCTCGATACAGACCGCGTGTTCGTGGTGTGCATGAACGTGCTCGGCGGGTGTCAGGGCTCCACCGGGCCGGCATCGATCGATCCGGCCACCGGTACGCCATACGGGTCGCGCTTTCCCGTGGTCACCACGCGTGACACCGTGCGCGCCCAGGCCCGCCTCGCGGACTCCCTCGGCATCGGTTCCTGGCTCACCGTCATCGGTGGTTCGATGGGTGGCATGCAGGTCATCGAGTGGGCGGTGATGTTCCCTCAGCGTGTGCGTTCGTTCGTGTCGCTCGCGAGTTGCATGGCGTCGAGCGCGTGGCAGATCGCGTTCAGCGCCGTTGGCCGCACCGCGCTCGCGCTCGACCCCAATTGGCGCGGTGGCGACTACTACGACGCTCCCGCGGGCGAAGGTCCGCACAAGGGGCTCGCCATTGCCCGTGCAGTCGCGCAGATCACCTATCGCAGCGACGAGGTCTTTCGCGATCGTTTCGGCCGAGACCTCGTCGACCCGGTCGACGTGTTCGGTCTGTGGGACCGCTTCCAGATCGAGAGCTACCTCGACTACCACGGTGTGAAGCTCGTCCGCCGCTTCGACGCGAACTCGTACCTCGTGCTGAACAAGGCCATGGATTTCCACGACATCGGCCGCGGTCGCGGAGGCATCGACAGCGCCATCGCCCGCGTGCGCGCCCCGTCGCTCATCGTGTCGATCAGCAGCGACACGTTGTATCCCCCGTTGCAACAGCGCGAGATGCGCGATGCCCTCGTGGCTGCGGGGCGCCGTTGCGATCATCATCTGATCGACAGCCCTCAGGGCCACGACGGGTTCCTGTTGGAGTTTGACCACATCGGTCCCATGGTGACCGACTTCCTTGCCGAGATCGAGAAGCAGAATGCCTGAAGCAGACCCGTCGTCATTGCGTCCCGAGACCGTCGCCATCCGCGCCGGTCGAGCCGACAACGGATCTGCCCTCGCGCCGATCCTGTGGGCCACCACAACGTTCGTCACGCCCACCGTCGACGAAGGTCGGCGCATGGCCACCATGGTCGGTGCCAACCGCTTCTACTCGCGCTACGGCAACCCGTCGGTGCGTGCATTCGAAGAGGCGATCGCCGCGCTCGAGCACGCCGAGGATGCTCGCGCGTTCGCGTCGGGTATGGGTGCGGTAAGTGCGGTCGTGCTCGGCCTATGTTCGAGCGGCGATCACATCGTGGCCCAGAAGCAGCTCTACGCCGGTACGCAGCTGTTGTTGCAGGGCGTGTGCCCGCGCTTCGGCATCGATGTCACGTTCGTCGACGGTTTCGAACCGGGTGCATTTGCGGCGGCCGTACGGCCGGGCAAAACGGTGTTGGTCATTGCCGAGACCCCCGCGAACCCGCGCCTCGGCATCGTCGACCTCGAGGAGTTCGGCGCGATCCGCGGTCCGATGAAGGTGGTCGACTCCACGCTCGCCACGCCGCTCGTGCAGCGCCCCCTCGACTACGGCGTCGACCTTGTTCTGCACTCCGCGACCAAGGCAATCGCGGGCCACAACGACGCGTCGCTCGGCGTGGTCGCTGGTAGCAAGGACCTGCTCGCGTGGTTGTGGAACTTCTCGGTTCTCCATGGTGCCAACGCGTCGCCGTTCGATGCCATGAACGGCCTGCGTGGTCTCCGGACCTTGAGCGTGCGCATTCGCCAACAGAGCGAGTCTGCACAGCGGTTGGCCGAGATGCTCGAAGCCAATCCCGGTGTGTCCGCAGTGAGCTACCCAGGGCTCGCCTCGCATCCACAGCACGAGCTCGCCAAGCGGCAGATGTCGCTGCCCGGCGGCCTGCTGACCTTCGACGTGATCGGCGGTCTCGACGCCGGCCGGCGTTTGGTCGAAGGAACTCGCGTCGCCCAGCTCGCCACCTCACTCGGTGGCCCCGAGACCCTGGTGACGCACCCGGCGTCCACCACCCATGTCGGGCTGCTTCCCGAGGAGCTCGAGGAGTCGGGCATCGGGCCCGGCACCATTCGCGTATCGACCGGCCTCGAGCACGTCGACGATCTGCTGGCCGATTTCGCGCAGGCCCTCGAGCTCGCGCGCGCGTAAGCGACGGCGGTTTTCATGCCCGAGATTCTCGAGGTCGAACGCTACGAACGTCTTGCAGCCCGAACGGTCGGCCGGCGCATTGCGCGCGTCGACACACCCGACGCGTGGTACCTCAAGCGCGGCGCCGACGCGGGCGCGGTGCAGTCCGTCGCGACCGGCGCCACGGTCGGTGGAGTTCGGCGCATCGGCAAGCTGTTGCTCATCGATTTACGCGATCGGATGACCCTCGGTCTGCGCTTCGGTATGACGGGGCGGTTGTTCGTCGATGGCATCGCCGGTATCGATGAGCTCGAATACGGTTCGTCGCGAGTCGAACCCGAATGGGAGCGGTTCCGGCTCGAGTTCGACGATGCGAGCCGGCTCGTGATGCACGATCCCCGACGGTTGGGTGGGGTAGAGATCGCGCCCGATGAGTCGCGCCTCGGCGCGGATGCCCTCACGCTCACCCGCGCCGAGTTGGCCGCCTCGTTGCGCGGGGGCCGGGGGCCGTTGAAGGCTCGCCTTATGGATCAGTCGCGCATCGCCGGCATGGGCAACCTGCTGACCGACGAGTCGCTGTGGCGGGCGCGACTGAGCCCGACGAGTGCCGCGGGCGACCTGAGCGATCAGGAGATCACGCGGTTGCACGCCACCATGCGCCAGGTGCTGCACGAACTGGGCGAGCGCGGTGGCTCGCACACCGGAGACCTCCAGCTGGCGCGCACGCGTGGCGCGGCGTGCCCGCGCTGCGGTTCGTCCATGCTGCGCCAGACCACAGGTGGACGCAGCACGTACTGGTGCCCGGCCTGCGTCGACGGTGCATCGTGATGGTGCGCCGGGCGGGTAGATCGGCACGACTACGCTCTGAAAGCCGTCGCGGCTGGCGCCGGCACGGATCGCAGAGAAGGAACGTGCGCGGACGATTCCCGGGGCTCGGGCCCGAGTTGCTTGCATGGGTCGTGTCGGCCGCGTTGGCGTTCGTGGTGCTCGTCCCTGGTGCCGCCGCACAGTCCGGTCCGACGGGCGCGACGGGCGCGGTCACGACGACCGCCGCGCTGACCACCACCGCGGCCGCGCCAACCACCACCGCCGCGCCAACCACCACCGCCGCAGTCCCCACCTCGCTGGCCCCAACGACGACGGCGGTCGCAGAGGAGGAGCCGGTGCCTGTGGCCACCACCACCCGTCGGCCCACGACCACGCTGCGCGCGTCGACCACGACCGGCTCGTCGACCACCACGAGCACCACCGTCGCGGCGGCCATCGTGCCGAGCACGACTCGGCCAGCGACCATCACCTCGTTGACCTTGCAACCCGACACTTCCGCGGGCAACCAGACCCGCAGCGAGATCGATCGGATCGTGCGCTTACTGTTCGGTATCGCAGGGATCGCGACGGTGCTCGGATTGGCCTACGCGTGGTATACGAGTCCTCGCTGGCGGGTGAAGGTCTCGGTACGCAAGGCCGCGCTGGCCTCGCAGCGTCTCGACGATGCCATGGCCGCGAGCTTCGTCGGAACCACGTTCGCGCTCGGCCTCGATGCCGATGCCGATGCTGGCGAGCGCGGCGAGGATGATCCCGGGGCGCGCCGGGGCGCGGACAACCGCGCTGATGATGGTGACGAGTCGCGCGAAGGGTTGGCGTCGACGCTTCTCCCTCGCAGCGAGGATGACGTTGACGACCCGAGTCGTCCGAACCCGCGTCCTGATCCGCGACCGCGACCGAATGACTCGCCCTGGGAGTCGTGAACGCGAGCGACGTCGTCTCGTCGCGCGTTGAAGTCGGTTGACGAGGCTCCAACAGGGTGCTGAAAATGCCTCTGTAGGGGCGGCTCGGTCGGCCTCGAGGCTCGTGCGACCTGGTTCGGTTCACGCGCCGACCACCACCCTCAGACGAATTTCCGCACCCTGCTAGGTTGGGGTCATGGCCGAAGGCATTGATTTCGACGCGATGATCGAACGGTTCCGCGAACGCGCGGCCTCCGTGAAGCGGCGGCAGCTTCCCCCGATCGGTGGTGACGAGCGGACGCAGTTCATCCGCCAGGCCCAGCTCGACTTCCAGGACTTCGCCATGCTCGGCGATGCGACAGCGACGCTGGAGGACGGCATCCTCACGTTTCGCGTCGACCTTCGCCCCAAGCCCTGACCGTCCGGTGAGGGGGATCTCGCGAGCCGCCACCGCCACCGCCGTTCGCGATGCCGGAGCCGGCTCCTGCGCCGTTGGCCCCGAGCGACCCGCACCGGTTGGGCCAGGCCGTAGGGCAGCTCGGGATGTTCTCGAAGCGCGCCGGGCGGATCTGCTTCGGCATCGTGGGCGCGCTGCTCGACGGCGACGAGGTCGTCGACGTGCTCGTGCAGGGTCGTTTCGGCGGTGAAGACGGCGTGGCGGTCGCCACTGATCGACGCGTGCTGTTCGTGAACGATCGCGAGTGGAAACCCGACGTGCAGTCGCTGCCGTACGTGCATGGTCTCGTGGTCAAGGGCTGGCAGAACGACCGCACCGCGTCGCTCATCTTCGAGTTCGAAGGTCGGACGACCACGATCGAGCAGATCGGTGATCGCGAGCTCGCGCAGCGGGTCGCCGCGTTGGTGCGTACTCGGGTCGCCTGAATGAAATCGGGTCCGGCAGTGGCGCACGGGACACTGGTTGCTATCATTGCTACCCGCATGCGGATGTAGCTCAGTTGGTAGAGCATCACCTTGCCAAGGTGAATGTCGCGGGTTCGAGTCTCGTCATCCGCTCTCTGAACCCCCAGGTCAGGCCTTGATTCTGACCTGGGGGTGAAATCGGTCCGTTGAGCCAATGTGCGCCGCTCGCCTACGCCACGTTGAGCGTGGCCCTCATACCGCCTTCGTAGTGACCGGGCTCATGACAACCGACCTCGAGCACGCCTGCTCGTTCGAATGTCACGCGCAGCTTGCCGGTCTTTCCTGGCTTGACGGAGATGCCTCCGTCGTCTGCCATGTGATGGCCGTTGGCATTGCCGCCGGTCGCGTTCATCTGCATTGCATGAGCGGACTGCGCGGCCGCGTCGCCTATGAAGGCGTCGTGTTCGACCCGTCCGTTGTTGGTGAACACGAACGTGACCGTCTCGCCTGACGCGACGGCGATGGCGTCCGGCGTGAAGGCCAGATCGGTCATCTGGATATTGACGGTGCGGGACGAGGCCGAGTTGCTGCCCATGCCCATGTTGTCGTGGGCTGACCCGCCACACGCGGCGAGCGTGAGAACGGTAACGGTGGGTAGTGCGATGCCCATCAGGGCGCGTCGAACAATCATTGCTGGCTCCTTGGTTCGTTTCGTAGTGCGTTCGTCCCGGTGCCGTGGTGGCCGCGGGGTCAGCAAGCGATCGCGAACCGCGGAACGGGTGGCTCGGGCGCACCGAACATCGTCAACAATCGGCGTTGTCGCGTGACTCGCCGCCTGGTCACCATGCGCACGGCGGTGACGACGACCAACGACGAGAGGATCGCGGCGACGCAGCTTTGCGCAACATCGCCGTGGTCCGGGCCGGGCGTTTCGTGCGCGGCGTCGGTTCTCGGAGCGGCGGACGTCATCTGCCTGGAGGCGCTCGTCGCGTGGCCGTTGGTTGAGTCGCCGCGGACTCCGGTACTCATGACCGATGCGTGGTGGCCGCTGGGGACCGTGATGCCGTGCATCACGACGAAAGCGATGAGGCCGACGGCGACCAGCAACAGACGAAGCCATGGCCCGGGTCGGTGACGCACGATCAAAGGGTAGTTGCCGACCCTGCGTTCGCGGGCCGCGGGAGACAGGTTTGACGGCGCGGGGCGCGACCAGGAGACTCAGCAGCCATGGGGATCTTTGCAGACCGCACTGCGGTCGTCACGGGCGCAGCGAGCGGCATCGGGCTTGCGCTGACCACACGATTGCTAGCCGCTGGGGCGCGGGTCGTCATGGCCGACATCGAAGCCGCCGCTCTCGACGAAGCGGCAACCGCACTGACGGCGGCCGGCGGGACCGTGCTTCCCGTCGTCACCGACGTGCGTAGCGCGGTCGCGGTCGAAGCGCTGGCGACGCGGGCGGCCGAGGCGTTCGGGATCGTTCAGTACGTCTTCGCGAACGCCGGGGTCTCGGTGAGCGGCGCGACGTGGGACGTCACCGCCGACGATTGGCAGTGGATCATGGGCGTCAACGTGTTCGGCGTTGCCCACATGGTCCGATCGTTCGTGCCGCCACTTGTCGCGTCGGGTCTGCCGGGCCGGGTCTGCGTCACCGCGTCGGTCGCGGGCTATCTCAACCAGCCCGGGTTCGGCGCGTACAACGCGACCAAGCACGCAGTGGTCGGCATCGCCGAGTCGCTCGCCGCCGATCTCCGCGAGATCCAAAGCCCGGTGGGTGTCACGCTGCTCGCACCGTGGTTCGTGCGCACGCGCATCGCCGACGGCGCGCGCAACCGCCCGGCTGAGTTGCGCGACGCGACAGCACCGACCGATTTCTCGCGGTCGGTGTCGGCGCGCCTCGGCGCATGGAGCGGCACGATGCACACGGCCGAACAGGTGGCCGACCTGGCCCTGTCGGCCATCGAGGACGGCCATTTCGCCGTGTTCCCCTACGAGCCGTCGCGCGACGCGGTTCGTGCTCGTATCGACGCGGTGCTCGACGGCGGCATCGCGGACTTCTACCTGCCGAGCTGAATGGCCGCCCCCGGCGGAGGAGATCTCACGATGACGAACGCACCACCATCCGACGCGCCGCTGTGGAAGCGTGGCGAAGGCGGCCCCGATCTCGGTCCACAACGGGTGATCCACATCGACGACGCGGCGCCCGCCGTCATGACCGACGGGTCGATGCCGCGCATCGGGCTACGACCGCTCGTCACCGATGACTGCGACTACGTCGTGATGACCTTCGAGTTCCCACCCGAATACGCAGGGGTTGTGCACTGGCACCCGGAAGACACCATCTACATCGTCAAGCGCGGGACGTTCATCGTCGATGGTGAAGGCACCTATCTGCCCGGCGATCTCCGCTGGGTTAAGGCCGGTACGCCTTACGGACCCGAGCGTGCGGGCGCCGACGGCTGTGAGGTGATCCTGATCACCAAGGGCTCATTCCCGCCGGCCAACGGTGATCCCGACGCCATCCCGCCACGTCGCGAAGGCTGACCGGGCCCAGTTCAGATCCCGAAGAACCGTCGCGCGTTGGTCTCGGCGATCTTGCGCGCCACGGCTTCGGGTACGTCCAGGAGCGTGTCCGCGAGGTGCCGTCGACTGTCGGGGAAGAAGCCGTCCTCGTGCGGGTAGTCCGACTCCCACGTCACGTTGTCGACGCCGATCACTTCGAGTGCCGCCATGGCGGTGTCGTCGCGCATGAAGCACACCACCATCTGCTCGGCGAATACCTCGCGTGGGGGCCGCGTGGCCCCGAACTGCGCGCGGAAGTGACTGCGGCCGAACGTCTTTTCGGCCTGCTCGAGCAGATAAGGCACCCATCCCGCGCCGCCTTCGGAGAACGCAACGCGAATCTTGCGGTGGCGGTCGAGTACGCCGGTGAACAGCCAGTCGGTGCACGCGATCATCGAGTTGGCACCCATGTGCGGGAGCACCATCGATGGAGGCGCGTCCTCGGCCGAACGCAGGAGGCGGCCCGATGAACCGATGTGCAGGCACACGGCCAAACCCGTGTCGTTGATGGCCTCCCACAGCGGCTCCCAGTGGTCGGTCCACATCGAAGGCAGCCCGAGCGCCGCGGGGTTCTCCGAGAATCCAATGGCCTTTGCGCCGCGAGCGGCGACGCGGTGCACCTCGGCCACGGAGGCGTCAAGGTCCCAGAGCGGCAGTACGGCGAGCGGGATGAGCCGGCTCGGATCGGTCGCGCACCATTCGTCGAGCACGAAGTCGTTGTACGCGCGCGAGCACGCAAGCGCGAGCATCGGATCGGCGCTGCCGAGGAACCGGTGCCCCGCGAAGCGCGAGAAGTCGGGGAAGTTGACCTGCGCCCACACGCCATCGAGGTCCATGTCGGCGAGGCGTGCGACCGGGTCGTAGCAGCCCGGGCGCATCTCGGAGAAGCGGGCGATGCCCTGGGGCTCGTCATCGAAACCGGGCAATGTCCGGGTGCTCCCGCGGAAGGTCTGCACGATCTGGTCTTCGTACAACCAGGCCTCGGTGTGATCCTTGAGCTCGACCACACGCGGCCCTCGCTCGCGAAGCGCTGCGGGCAGCCGGCTCTGCCAAAGGTGTGGCGGCTCGATGATGTGATCATCCACCGAGATGGGCTTTACGTCGGCCGGTAGCACGAACCCTCCGGGTGATAAGGCGAAATGGAGACACTACGTCGCTGACCGACGTGCGATCGACGAGGCTTCGCGGAGCGCGCGGCGCGCGGCGCGGCAATGGTGGTGGTTCGGACGAGCCCCGATGGGGGGCGAGGGGGCATGTGTGAGAACGAACGGACGTCTCGAGGGGAAGGTTGTCCTCGTCAACGGCGGTGCCCGCGGCATCGGTGCCGCAGCGGTGCACCGCATGGCGCGCGAAGGGGCGGTGCTGTCGGTCGCCGATATCGACGGCGATGCGCTGTCCGCCACGGTGGCTGCGGTCGAACACGACGGGGGAGTGGCAACGGGTGTCGTCGGCGACGCGACCGACTCGGCGTTCGTCGACGCATGGGTGGCGGGCGTGGTCGAGCGTCATGGGCGCATCGATGTGCTGTACAACAACGTCGGGGTGTCGCGGGGTGGTCTCATCGGCGACTTGAGCGACGACGACTGGCACTTCCAGCAGCGCCTGACCCTCGACTCGGTCTTCTACGCGACCCGCGCGGCGCTCGCGCCCATGGTGCGCGCACGGGCCGGTTCGATCATCAGCATGTCGTCGGGCGCAGGCATCGGCGGGGAGTACAACCTCGGTGGTTACGCGGCGGCAAAGGCCGGCGTCATCAACCTCATGGAGACGGTTGCGATGGAGTACGGCCCCTACGGAATCCGGGCCAACTCGCTCACCCCCGGTCCGACCGCCACCGAGCCGTTCGTCGCGTACTACCGCGACCGCCCTGAGGACATCGATCAGCTCACCGCCGGACTCGACCTGCGCCGAACGAGCCGACCCGACGAGGTGGCCAACACCATCTTGTGGCTCGCGTCCGACGAGTCGTCGAACATCACGGGGATCTGCGTGCGCAGCAACATTCGCGCGGGTGGCGCCCGGCCGATCTGACGCGGCGACGCCGCGGCCGGATCGTTCCGGTTCCGCGGCGTCGCTGTGCTTCGAGCGGTGCTTGTCGCCCGGATCTGGGTCAGACGGTCTTCCGGTTGGGAGCTGGTGATCACCACCGTATGGAAGTCGCCCACTTCGGATCAGCGGCCAAAGTCCTCGCGTTGGGTGAACTCTCCGCCAACCGGAAGAAGCTCGGCGACGAGCGCGCGGACGCGTCGGTCGATCTCGTCGCGGATGGGCCGCACAGCGTCAATGCCTTGACCCGCCGGGTCCTCGAGGACCCAATCGAGGTACCGCGTGCCGGCGTAGTACGGGCACTTGTCGCCGCAGCCCATCGTGATCACGACATCGGAAGCTTCGACCGCCGCATCCTCGAGCCGTTTCGGATGCGCGCCGCTGGCGTGCAGATCGATGCCGATCTCCGCCATGGCTTCGACGACGGCGGGGTTGATCGTGTCGGCCGGTGCGGTGCCCGCCGACCTGACCACCACCCGCGAGCCGCCGTGACGGGCGAGCAGAGCGGCAGCCATCTGGGAGCGACCAGCGTTGTGCACGCACACGAACAGGACCTCGGGGCGGTGGGGTGCGTCAGCCATTGTCGACCTCAAGGTTGCGGGGAAAGAGGAATCGGATCAAGCCGAACGCGACGAGCCCGCCGACGAGTTGCATGACGATGAACATCGGTGCCGATGACGGCTTGATACCGGCGAACGAATCCGAAAGGGTGCGTGCCACGGTGACCGCGGGATTCGCAAAGCTCGTCGACGAGGTGAACCAATATGCGCCACCGATCCATGCACCCACGGCGAAAGGAACCGACGCCGAGCGACCGGTGCGAACGCATCCGTGGATCACGAGGAGCAGGCCGACCGTGGCGATGACCTCGGACAGCCACAAGGCCCCCGACGATCGGACCTTGGTCGACACGTTGATCGCGTCGAGCTCGAACATCAGGTTGGCCAACACGGTTCCGACGCAGCCACCGATCGTTTGCGCCACCGCGTACAGCAAAGCGTCTCCCGTCGACATCGTTCCGAGGAGCCGGTCGACCAGCGTGACGATCGGGTTGAAATGCGCACCCGATACTGCGCCGAACATCAGGATCAGTCCGATCAACGCGCCCGCTGTAGCGGCCGCGTTCTCGAGCAGTTGCAGACCGATGTCATCGGGGGACATGCGGCTGGCCATGATTCCCGAGCCGACCACCGCGATGATCAACAGGCACGTGCCCAATGCTTCAGCGACGAGGCGGCGGCTCAGATCGAGGCGGAGCCCACCCGTGCCGGTCTCGGGTTGGAGCGAGAGCTCCGCATCGGTGGGGTGCAGGCGGTCGTTCACGCCGCGCCCCGGAGCTCGGTGACCGACCGGATGCGGTCGCGCAACTCGGCGACCACATCGTCGAAGGCGGCCTTCGTGCCCACGGGGACTGGGTCGAGCACGGACCAGTGGAGCCACCCGTCGGGTGCGTCGAGTTCTTCGTAGGCCTGATCGCACACCGTCACCACGAGATCGGGTATCCGATCGAGCGATGCGAGCGCGCGCGGGCCGGTGGCGTCGAGCTCGAGATGAGCGCGGCGCGCGGCCTCCACTGCGTCGGGGTGCACGCGATCGGCGGGATGCGTGCCCGCGGACGCGGCCGGCTCGTGGGTGATCTCGCGCCACAGGGCGGCGGCCAGCTGACTGCGAGCCGAGTTCTGCGTGCACACGAAGAGGGCGGGGCGAGCACGAACCATTGGCCGTGTGCCGACCGTGTCGAACGCGTCGCGCAACAGGTGCACGTAGCGCCGCCGGCCGTCTCCGCTCGATCTCGAGCGGTGGATGAGCCCGACCTCCGCAAGTACATCGAGGTGATGGGCCAACAGGTTCGACTCGATCCCGACCCGTCGACGGATCTCGACGGGTGCACGATCCGATACCGCGAGCTCGTCCACTATCGCGAGGCGCACCGGGTCACCCAACGCCGCGTGACGAGCCGCCCGTAGCTCCAGAGCATCGTTCATGGAGCTGATGATAATCACTCAACAGGGAATGAGCTAATTCCCATTGAGTGAATTTCGGATGGCCGGGCGGTTCAGCCGCAGGCAGACCCAAGTATGGATGCCACCGCGGCCAATCGCTGCGGGCGAAGCCGGAACCACGCCCATTTGCCGCGTTGCTCGCGCTCCAGGACGCCGGCGGCCACGAGCTGGGTGAGGTGGTGGCTGACTGTCGGTTGGCTGCGTTCGAGGGCTGCGGGCAGATCGCATGCGCACAACTCGCCGGAGGGCGCCGACGCGATCATGGCCAGGATGCGCAGCCGCACCGGGTCGGCGAGCGCCTTCATGACGGACGCCAGTTCGACGGCGTCGTCCTCCGACAACGTCGATGTCCGTAGCGTCGCGCAGCAGAGTCCGTCCTGAGTGTTCATCACCCCTCCATAGTGACGGTTGCCGATCAACGAGACTATCGTATCGACCATCATCGATCTATCAGAAGGTTTCCGCTGATGCGCCTCCAGCTCGCCCTGAACGTCGCCAACCTCGCTGACGCCATCGACTTCTACACCAAAATGTTCGACACCCCGCCGGCCAAGGTTCGGCCCGGGTACGCGAACTTCGCCGTTGCCGACCCACCGCTGAAACTCGTGCTCTTCGAGGGCGAAGGTCCATCGGGGTCGATCAACCACCTCGGCGTCGAGACCGAGACGCCCGCCGAGGTACTTGCCGCGGAGTCGCGACTCTCTACCTCGGGGATCGAGACCACCGGCGTCGACGACACGCAGTGCTGCTTCGCCGAGAAGACCGAGACGTGGGTGCAGGCGCCCGACGGAAACAAGTGGGAGTGGTACGTCAAGACCGGTGACTCCGAGCAGCTCCAGAACATCGTCGTGTCAGGCGTCGATGCCGGCTCGAGCGGCTGCTGCGTCGCGGGCGACTAGTGGCGTGTGCGTGATTGTTGGTGGGGTCGCGTCCGAGGACCGGGTTCGCGAGATGGTTTACCGGTCCAACGAAAAGGGGATGCCGTCGCTGGGCCCTCAGTGCGCGGGTGGCCATTCCTGCGTTACAACGTTTGACTTGGACACCCCGTGGGGACGCCGACGAGTGTTGCTCGCCGCCATGGCGGGCACCATGGGTGTGGCCTTCGCCAACGCCTCTGGTGGCCATGCCTGGACGGTCGAGGACAATTCTCCGGCCTTGTTGGCGTCAGTGGTCCATCAGGGCGCACTGGCCGTGTGGCTAGGTGGGCTGATGGGGCTCGCGTTGTTGCTCCGCGCGCATCGGGTGCCGCAGCCGCGGCGCTCGGCTACGGGAACCGTTCGCGGTTGGGCGCCTTCGTGGAATGCCGCGCATCGATTGTGCGAGCCGTGCGCGTCGAGGTGGCGTTTGCCCTACTCGCGTTGGGTCTCACCGCAGCGTTGGTGGGTATGGTGCCCGCGTGTTCGGGCGCGGAACGCGGCAACTTCGCTGCCGGGTACGACGATGCAGCAGACCCCCTGAGCGTTTCGTTGGCACCGACCCGGATCGGCGCGAACAGGGTGCATGCGTCATCAGGCCGGCGAACCCGGCGAGTGCGCACGGCAATGACGGCACGATCGAAGTCGTGTCGATCTCGTCGCGATCGCGATCGTCGCGGCCCTCGCCATCAGGTCCTCGCGTCTGGCGCGCGGCAGGAGCGGCGGCGCATGAGGTGGCTGTACGCGCCCGCAGCGTTCGCGATGGTGGCCGTGTCCGGTGTGTTGTCGGTTCAAGACGATGGCGTGGCACACGGCGGGCCGGTGACACGCGCGAGTTCGTGATGGTCCGGGCACGGTCGCCGCGGGTACGCGCGTCAGCGCTCACGATCGCCGGTCGCGACGGCACTTCCTGGCAAACTCGACGGGAAGTTGACTGCGATGACCGTAGGCACCGACGTGGTCGACGTGAACCGTGAGACGCTCGAACCGCTTCCGCAGTTCAGCCTCAAACAGGTGCTTGCGATCACCATGGCGTTCACCGTTCTTGGCTTCGGCATCGGGTTCTTGGTCGCCGCCCGGAACGAGGCGCCGAGCAGCATCGACGTAGGCTTCACACTCGACATGGTCGATTATCACGACCAAGCGGTGCGCATGGCGTTGGTCGTCCTGAACAAACCCGACATCGATGGCGGCGTGCGGAACTTCGCGACCGAAGTGCTCCTGTTCCCACGCTGGAAGCTGGGCATCATGGACACGTACCTCGCGAACTGGCACCAGCAGCGCGGTGACCTCGAGCGCACATCGATGCAATGGATGGACATGGGTACTCCCGTGGCCGCAATGCCCGGAATGGCCACGGCGGCACAGCTCGAGAACTTGAAGGGGGCCGGTGGTGCCGATGCAGATCGGCTGTTCCTCACCATGATGCGTGAACACCACCGAGGTGGGGTCCACATGTCGCAATACGCCGCGGCGCATGCCTCCGATGGTGATGTGCGCGAACTCGCGACGCGCATGGCGCAGTATTAAAAAGTCGAGCTGACCGAGTACTCCATGCTGATGCGCCGCTTAGGCTTCGACGCATGAAAACCCGTTGGCCCAAGGTCGTTGCGGTCTGCATCCTCGTGGTTGCGGCCGTGTTCGCGATCGCGTTCGATCGGACACGCGACCCATCGCCGACACGGCCCACGCTCGTCGATGCTTCGATCTTCGGTGTGGTCGAAGGCATCACCGAGTTCCTCCCGATCAGCTCGACCGGCCATCTTCTCGTCGCCGATCGCGTCCTGGCTGTCGGACGCGACGACCGTACGAAAGATGCGGCCGACACCTTCACGGTGTTCATCCAGACCGGCGCGATGTTCGCGGTGCTGTGGTTATATCGCCGGCGTTTCGAGTCGCTCACGCTCGGTGTGCTCGGTCGCGACGCCGAGGGTCGGCGCATCGCAGGTCTCCTCGCGGTCAGCTTCCTGCCGGCCGCGGTTGTCGCGTTCGCATTCGGTGACCGCATCAAAGCCGAACTGTTCAAACCTGGCTCGGTGGCCATTGCGTGGGTTGTCGGCGGGCTCGCGATGATCGGGCTGCGGTGGGTTCGTCGGGCCAACATCGGCGTGCGTACCCTCGCCGGTGTTGGCCGGCGCGACGCCCTGATCATCGGGCTCTCGCAATGCATTGCGTTGTGGCCCGGGGTGAGTCGGAGCCTCGTTACCATCGTCGCCGCGCTGCTGTGCGGCCTCAGCCTTGCGACCGCGGTCGAGTACTCGTTCCTCCTCGGAGCGGTCACCCTCACCGCTGCGGGGGTCTACGAGTCGGGGACCAACGGATCGATGCTCATCGACGTGTTCGGATGGGCACCGCTCGTCGTCGGCCTGCTGTTCGCGTTCGCTGCCGCCGTGGTCTCGATCCAGTGGTTGCTCGATCGGTTGCGTCCGTCCACGTTCGTCGGGTTCGGTTGCTACCGCGTCGCAGCCGGCGTGTTGGTCGTCGTGTTGGTGCTAGCCGGGGTGTGGTGAGGGCGTCATCCC
>WLNW01000047.1 GCA_009699605.1 Actinomycetota bacterium
AAAAATAGTCCATTAGGCCCAAGAGGGCAGAAGACTCCTGAATGATATGAACCATTCGAGTACTATGTAAGTACATGAACATCCACTGACCACTCTGCCGCACAGCACGCAGAGTGGTCTCTCCGGCCCATAGGGCTACGGGGCGTCGTCTCGTACCATGAGCGGAGACGATCTGAGGAGGCGTTCGGTGTCCCCGTCCGCACGTTCCGCACAACTTCACCACTCGCAAGTCGTCGAGCTCATCCAATGGCTCGAAGACGTCGCCGCCGACGGTTCGCGAGCCCGCGTCGTCACCCTCGCGAGTACTGATGCCGCCCGGCGCCAGGCCACGATCCGCGGTTTTTATGAGCGAATCGTGCGTCATCCCCGCTTCGGGCGGGCGTGGCCGGCCACCCTGCCCGCAGGTTCACTCGCCCCCTTCTTCCCCCCGGATCGCGACGACACGCCGAACGGGTTCATGTGGTTCGGCGTGTGCGGGTCGCGCGAGCCGGTGTCCGAAGCGGCACAGTTCCTCGCGCAGTTCCAGGCCGTCCGGGTGCTTCCCGACCACGATGAGTGGATCTACGACCTCCCATACGCCGTGCTCGACGGGGTGTGCGCCTCGCCGCGGTTCGAAAGCGCGGCCGACTACGCCGACCAGGCTTTCGGGCTACTCGGCGATCCGCAAGGCAAGGACTCCGCACAGATGCGCACCATCGTGCGGTCGCTCGACACGCTTGTCGAAGCGAACCCGCTGCTGCCCGACGGCGGCGTGCTCGAACATGACGGCCCCCGCCTGCGGGCCCGGGCCATGCTCGCCGCCGGGTGGCTGCAGCGCTTCGCCCGCCGCACCCCCGTGGTACTGGTGATCGACGAAGCCCAGCACGCCGGCTCCTTCGTCACCGAGCTCGTGGCTCAGCTCGCGGCGTCGACGGCGCCGATCCTGATCGTGTTGTCGGGGCAGCCCATCGGTGCCGACACCTTTGTGGCCGCGGCGGGCGAACGGCTCGCCGGACCGCTCGGTGCGATGGCCGGTTCGCCGGTCCCGGTGCTGGGCCTCCCCTCGGGCGAGGTCGGCCGGCTCACCGGTCTGCTTGCGACAGCAATGCCCTCCACATTGTTCACGCGGCGTCACCTCGAGCGTGCCTGCGAGGCGATCGGCGCGTTGCATGCGCCGCAGCAACTGCTCGAAACGCTCCTCGAGGACGGCTGGGCTCGAGTCATCGATGAGCCGGTGCTCGCGTTCGCCGACGACGAACATCTCTTCGCCGCTCGCGACGCGGCATTGAGCATCTTCGAAGACGAGATCGACAGCACCTGCGCGGCTTTGTGCCTGGCCGTGCAGGCCGAGACGAACGGCGAGAACCTGCTCGAGCGAGTCGTGGCGCATCGTGCCGCATCGGTATGGGCCGACCCAACCAGTGCCATGGCGTTCACGACCGCGCGTCTGCTCGCGATGCAGGGCGATCTCGAAGGAGCCCTCGCCCTCAGCGGCGCCGCGTCGAACCCGCTACAGGCCGCCGTGGTCGCCGGATGGGAACAAACCGCTGGCCTACGCATCGTTACCCCCGACGATTTTCCGAACGAGCAACCGCACTGCGCCGAGACTCTGGTCGTGCAAGCTGCCGTGCTGGCACACCGCCATCCGGCAACGGCCCGGGCCAAGCTCGCTCGGGCGATCGAACGAATGGGCGCGTTCGACCATGACGCCACCGGCGACGACCTGGCCCGTGTCCGGTTCGCCGCGGCGCGCGTGTCGTTGTCGCTCGGCGATCTCGAAGGCGTCGAGCGTGCGCTCGTACCTGCTGGTCGCTACTGGTTGACCGAACGCACCAACGGTGAGCTCGATCGCCTCGACCAATGGCGTCGGCAGCCCGGATTCGTGGCCCGCTCGGTTGACGTGATTGCGAACCTCGTCGCGATCACCACCCTGCGCCACCACGTACCCGATTCGATCTCGCTCGGCCACTTCCTCGTCGGCCGCTTGGCGCTGCTCGAAAAGCTCGACCGTCTCGGCATCGCCGACGACTCGCGCTACGTGGCCGACGAGGCGTGCACGGCGTTCGCCCGCTTCCGCTTCGAACAGCCGGTCGATCATTGGAATGCCCGTGCCTGGTGTGGATGGGTGCACCACCGCCGTGGCGACACCGATGGCGCCCTACGCGAGCTCGACGCCCTTGCTGCCGAGCAGGCACGCCTCGTCGGCCTGACTGCACCGGAGCGGTTGCGTACCCTGGCCCGCAAAGGTCGCTGTCTCGTCGACGCGAAGCGTTTCGCCGAGGCCCACGACCTGTTGCACGAGGTGCGCGACGAACTGGCCGCGAATCCCACAGCGGATCAGGCGCTTTTGGCCGAGGTGCGCCACTGGCACGCCGAGACCATCGCCGCGGCGGGCGATTTCGTGTCGGCCGGCTACGAGATGAGCGGCGTGGTGGCGTGGCGCGCCGCGAACCTGCCACCTGATGACGAGGATCTGCTCTCGAGCCGCCATCGATACGCGTTCTCCACGCTGCGCACCGGTGCGGCATCGCTCGCGGCCGCGGAGATGCGCGAAGTGGTGACCCATCGCGAGCAACTCGATCTGCCCGACTCGCCGCGGCTGCTCGCGGCGCGCTTGTCGTTCGGTGCGTATCTGATGCAGCTCGGCCGCCCCGAGGAAGGCATCGGTGAGTTGCAGGAAGTGGTGCATCATCGTTCGGAGGCGTTGGCCGCGAGTGATCCGTTGGTGGTCGATGCCCGCGCCGAGCTGGGCTCGTGTTTGTTGGTGCTCGGCCGATTCGACGACGCGTTCGGTGAGCTCGACGAGGTGGTCCGCCAGCGCGAGGCCGCCGGTTGCACTGACGAATTCCCATATCTGGTCGTCCGCCAGCAGCGGGCGGTCTGTCTGCGTTCGTTGGGTCGGTTCGACGAGGCCGATCGCGAGCTCGACGCGGTCGCGGTCGCGGTTGCATCGAGTGAGCTACCCGCCGACCACCCGTTTGCGCAGCACGTCCAGTCGCTGCGAGTGCCGGTCGCCGCGGAGGCCATTGCCGGGACCTCGTCTCGCGGCGCCGGCAACCCGGAACCGCCCCTCTTCGCGTTCGTGTGCGACACGACCCGATCCTCCCCGGCCCACGACCCCACGGCCGCGGACCCTCAGATGTAAACGCTCATCGAAAACGGGCGCACCTCACATTTCCGTTCGTTCGTGGACCCTCCCCGAAGCTTGCTCGTTGGCGTGTTCGAGCAGCCACGACACGGCGGCGAAGCAGTCTTCGACCGGGGTCGGGTGGGGGTGCTCAGGTGCGATCCGATAGTCGACTGACAGGAAGGGCACGCCGGAATCGGCCGCGTAGCCCGGCACGGACCCCGCGATCATCCCGCCACCGTGCAGGTACACGACCGCGGGACCGACACCGCGGTCGTGTGCCGGGTCGTACCACCGAACCGGGATCTCGGTGCCGTCGCTCATGTCGCGCAACGCCCGCCAGTCGTCGCGCAGTGCGGGCGTACGCGGCGGCGCGTTGCGCGCTGCGACGGGGGGTTGCCGCTGGAGCGACCGGCGGAGCCCAGCGAGATCGCCGCGGCGATCGCATTCCTCGTGTCCGACGACGCGAGCTGCTGCACCGGCACCGAGTTGCTCGTCGACGGGGGCCTGCACGTGGGCACCATGGTCAATCCCAGGCATCTTTCACCGGCGCACTGACGGCTAGGCTTTGGGTCCCAACATCCGATCGATGGACCAAATGAGGGGCACCCAATGCCGTACACGAAGGTCTACGCCACCGCAGGGCGCACGCCAGAACAGAAGCAGGCGCTGATGGCGGCGGTCCATCGTGGCCTGGTCGACGGGGCCGGCATCCCGGATTGGGACAAGCAGATCCGGCTGTTCGAGTTCGGGCCTGACGACATGCTGCTGCCCGATACCGACGATTACGCGTCGTACCTGCTCATCGAGGTCACGGGCTATCCGCGATCGCTCGAGGTCAAGCGTGATCTCTACGCGTCTCTCGTAACGCAGCTCGAAACCGTTGGTGTCGACCGCAAGGACACGAAGATCATCTACTTCGACATCCAACCCGACTCGTGGGGCGTGCAGGGCGGAAGGGCGGGCAGCGACGTCGCGGCCGAAGCCGCGGCCGGCGCCGACACCGGGTGGAGCGCAAAGTACTGAGTGCGCAGCTCGGTGCGCGCTCGACCGCGAGAAGTACGTCGTGTGTGGAGACCGAGCTCGCCGCAGCGCTGCGCCGGCACGCCGAGCGTCCACCGCTACCATTCGCCGCTGATGCGAATCATCTCGTGGAACCTCAACTCGGTGAGGTCTCGTCACCGGCGGCTTCGTCGCCTGCTGGAGCGGCACCGACCCGATGTCGTGTTGCTGCAGGAGACGAAGTGCGTCGACGAAGTCTTCACTTCGCTGTGCGGCTTCGCCTTCGACGCCGGCTACGCCGTCGCACACCACGGTCGCGACCATTGGAACGGTGTCGCCATACTCAGCCGCGTAGGACTCACGGATGTGGCGCGCGGTTTCCCCGGCGTGAACCGTTCGCCGTTCGATGAGGCGCGAGTGATCTCGGCGACGTGTGGCGGCGTGCGCGTCCACTCGGTGTACGTGCCGAACGGTCGCGGGCTCGACGACCCGCACTACCTGTTCAAGCTCGTCTGGCTGGAACGGCTGCGCTCGATGATCGATCCGGGCATGCCCACCGTGCTCGGCGGTGACCTCAACGTGGCACCGGAGGACGTGGACATCTACGACCCCGTCCGGTGGCGCCGGCGCACCCACGCGAGCCCGCCCGAGCGTGCGGCTATCCGGGCGCTGCTCGACACGGGTCTCGTCGACGTGACTCGGACGCACCTGCCCGATCCCGGCACCTACTCGTGGTGGAGCTACCGACCCGGTCAGTTCGAGGCGAACCGAGGGCTGCGCATCGACCTCGTGCTGTGCTCCCTCGACCTCGCCCCGCAGGTCCGGGCGGTCGTGATCGACCTCGCAGAGCGGGCCGATGACGACCTGGAGGAAAAGCCGAGCGACCACGCCCCGGTGATCGTCGATCTCTGCACTGTCAGCTGATCACCAGATCGCCGCCGAACCAGGGCTCGAGTCCGGCGTCGATCTCGGTTTGCGGGGGTCCAGCGGGATCTCGCAGCCAGTTCCACATCCGCCGGATGTCGATCGGGCCGTTCACGCACGAACGGCCGTGCTCGTTCTGGTAGTAGTTGGACACCCGCGGGTCTTTATAGATCATGTGACTCTCGACCTCGTCGAGTTCGTGGTTGTACTGCCAGTAGGCGTCCTCGGTCACCTCGACGCTGCGCCGGCCATGCTCGACGAGTCCGGCGATGCACTGGAGTGCGAAGCGGATCTCGAGTTCGAGAAGGTCGATCACCTGGAGGCCACCGAAGTTGTTCGTGTTCGGTCCGTAGGCCATGAACAGGTTCGGAAAGCGCGGCATCATCGAACCGATGTACGCGCGGGGGCCGTCCTTCGCCCACAGCTCCTCTGGTTGCACGCCGTCTCGGCCGCGGACTTCCATGGGCCACAGAAAGTCATTGGCTCGGAACCCGGTGGCCAGGACGATCACGTCGAGCGGGTGCTCCACCCCACCGACGATGATCCCGTCGGGTGTGACCCGCTCGATTGGGTCGGAGATCAGCGAGACATCGTCGCGGAGCAGCGCGGTGTACACGTTGTCTTCGGGGTCGACTCGGATCGGGCGGGAGGTCATCGGCGGGGCGATCGGGACCATCTTGTTCATCAGGTCCGGGCGGTGACCCAACTTCTCCTCGATGAAGGCGATGCACCCCTCGCGCATGGCCTTGTTCGCCGCGCTGCGCGCCAGGGGATCGTCGAAGTCCGGATCCATCATCATGGACGGCAGCGTGAGGTCGGGGCCGTACATCCGCCCCATGCGGAACCGCGCGAAGTTCACATAGAAGGGAACGTGCAGATCGACCCACACCGTCGCATCGGGAAGCGGGTCGACGTAGCCGGGGGTGGCATAGCACCAGCTGGGTGTGCGCTGGAACAGCGACGTGTGCGCCGCGATCTTCGCGATCACCGGAGTGGTCTGATAGCCCGACGCCCCGCTCCCGACAATGCCGACTCGCTTTCCGGTCAGGTCGAGGCCGGACGGCCACTGCGCGGTGTGCGTGACGACGCCCTTGAACGTCTCGATGCCTTCGATGTGCGCGATCTTCGGGCGGGACAGAAAGCCCACACAGCTGATCACGGCGTTGCTTGTCCATCGACGAGGACCATCTGGAGAGAGCGCCTCGACTTCCCACGTCTTGCCTTGTTCGTCCCAGGTCATGGAGCTGACTTCGGTGTTGAACAGGAGGTGATCGGCCAAGTCGTACTTCTCCACGACCCAGTCCATGTAGCGGACGTTCTCCTCGCCCGGACAGAACGCGAACGGCTGCGGGTACTCGAGCCCGAAGAGGTGCAGATAGCCGCGGCTGGGAGAATCGACGCGGATACCCGGGTAACGGTTCTCGAACCATGTGCCGCCGACGCCGGCGTTCTTCTCGACCACCACGAACGGGATGCCTGCCGACTTCAGGTGGACCGCAGCGTTGATGCCAGAGATGCCGGCGCCGATCACCACGACGAAGGAGCTCTCGAGCTGCTCGGGCGTGGGCTGGGTCTTCCAGGTGAGACCACGGGCGAGTGGATCGAGTCCGGTTTCCTCGATCCACATGGGGAGCTCGCGCTCGGGGATGCTGGTGCCGGCGATCAGCTCGAGGCTGCGCGGCAGGCGGTCCATCGGCCCGATGGATACCCGGCGAGCTCCGCTGTCGCGCAAATCCTTGAGCCAGGCGATCGTCTTCGCCCGCACGAGTTCGACATCGTCAGCGTTCGCAAGCCGGTCTTGTCGCGAATAGCCGAAGACGACGTTCTCGACAGGCATCGAGGTGAGCGTCTCGTCGCCGGTCAGTTGGTAGAGAAGACCGCGCAGGATGAGTGGGTCGGCGTGCGTGATCGCGTCGACGAGTGTCGCGTCGCTCGCGGTTACCAACTCGTCGCTGACGTTTGCTTCCACGCTGTCCTCCAACGGTGTCCCCGTTCTTCACTGCCATTTGCCGACGTGACCAGCAGATCGCGCCAGGTGCAGGCGAGCACGTTAGTCGCCCACCCATCTTTGGCCGCATGCGCCGCCGAAGGATGGTGTGCGACGGATCTACAGTGTCGTCAATGGCACGTGAGCACGTCTTGGGGGGTACGGCCGAAGCGGTGGTGCAGACCGGCCCGGGCGTGTTCACACGGATGGTCTTCGACGTTCCGCACATCGGCGACGATGAGGCGCTTGTCGCGGTCGAGGCGTGCGGGATCTGCGGGACCGATGCCGAGACCTTTACGGGCGGTATCCCTCTGCAGTATCCCGTCATCCCCGGGCATGAGCCGGTGGGACGCATCACGGCGATCGGCGATCGCGCCGCGGCTCGCTGGCGAGTGCAGGTGGGGGACCGCGTTGTGCTGCAGTCCGACATCGGCTGTGGCCGCTGTGTTGGCTGTCTACGCGGTGACCTCTGCGTCGTCGACCCGGGCACGCTCGGCTTCATCCCTACGACCCGCGCGCCGTCGTTGTGGGGCGGGTACTCGGAGGTGCTGTACCTACCGCCCGGCGCGATGCCGCACCGGATCGCCGATCACGTGCCGGCGCGCACGGCGGCGCTCTACAACGCGCTCGGTGCCGGGTTCGCGTGGGCGGTCGAGGCGCCCGGCCTCCGCTACGGCGACTCGGTGGCCGTGCTCGGATCCGGCCAGCGTGGACTGGCGAGCGTGGTGGCAGCACGTGCCGCGGGCGCGTCGTTCATCGCCGTGACGGGCTTGGGATCGCGCGACGCCCACAAGTTGGCGCTCGCCGCTGACCTCGGAGCAGATCTCGTGATCGATGTCGAGCAGGACGATGTGGTCGAGCGCGTGCGGGGGGCGACCGATGGCGAGGGTGTCGACGTCGTCGTCGACACCACACCGCACGCCACCACGCCCGTGCTCGATGCCCTGCGCCTGGCGCGGCAGGGCGGCACGGTCGTTCTCGGCGGCCTCAAGGGACGCGGCAACGGCGTGCCAGGGTTCCCGGTCGACGACGTCGCGATGCGCCGACTGCGAATTGTCGGCGTGCGCGCGGTCGATTACCGAAGCTTCCGCAACGCGGTCCGACTGCTCGAACGCGCACCGACGTTCCTCGAGCGCATGCACACGCATCACTTCTCGCTCGACGCGGCGGCCGAGGCGGTGCGGACGCTCACGGACCCGTCAGCCGGCGCGATCGCGATCACGATCGAACCAGGCAACTGAGCGGCGAGCATCTGTCGCGTCGCGGCGACGATCCGTAGCCGGTCTCGATCGTTCGATCTCGCTCGCGTTGATCTCACGGCCACGGAGGGGCCCGCCTGCTATCGCAGGTTGTAGACGCGCGCTGCGGTGTCGTGCAGGACCTTCTTGCGTACCTCGGGAGTGAGGGTGGCAATGGTTGCTGCGACGTCTGTGGTCATCCGGTCCGTCAACGAGGTGCCGTGGGGGAAATCGGTTTCGAACATGACGGTGTCCGCGCCGAGGAAGTCGATGTGTTCGGCGAGCGCGACCTTCTCGAACCAGAAGGACGCGGTGAAGTTGCGCCGGTAGATCTCGCTGGGCGTCATGCCATGCCAGATGTCTCGCTTGTCCTCGGGTTCGATGTTCTCGTGCCACTGGAAGTCCATTGCCTCGAGGAGGAACGGCAACCAGCTGATGCCCGATTCTCCCGAAACGATCTTCAGTCGCGGATGCCGCAGCGGGATGCCGTTGAAGACGAGATTGGAGATGAGCCACGAGTTGCTCAGGAACGAGTTGGTCGTATAAATCGCGAGATGCACGCCGCGGCCGGTGGCCAACTTGGTGGTGGCATCGGCACCTGGTTCGACCCAGGGTTTGTGCGCGCCTCCGCCGGGCGGGCCGATGTGGAAGCTGAGCGGGACGTCGAGGTCCTCGCAGGTCGAGAGGAACCTGGACCACTGCGGCTGGTTCAAGGGCGGTAGGCCGTGGACCTCCGGCGCACTAAACATGGTGGGCCCAGCCGTGAGGCCCAACTGGACCACCGAGCGCGTGAGCTCTTTCTCCGCTTCGTCGATGTCCCACCAAGGAATCTGCGACAACGGTACGAGACGGCCACCGCTCTCTTCCTGCAGCGCTGCCGCAGCGTCGTTGTAGGTTCGGATGCAGACGTTGCGGAGCTCGTCGTCGGCGATCTTCGTGAAGAACATCTGGCTGCTGAAGCCGCCGGTGTTGGGGTACATGATCTGTCGGGCGATGCCGTGCTCGTCGAGCCAGGCGACGCGGGCCTTCACATCGTAGGAGCCGGCGTGCATCTGCTCGAAGAAGGGCAGCGCCCGCATGTTGCCCGGCGCCTTCGTGCCGTCGGGTCGCACCATGTTGAAGCCGATCGAATCGAACGGCTGACCGTCGACCAGCCACTGCGGCATGCCCTGGTCGTCGTCGCCGATGCGGGGCACCCGGTCCTTGAACGCCGCGGGAGCGTGCGCCTCCCAGAAGCCCGGGGGTGGCGAATAGTGGCTGTCGACGTCGATCACGTCGACCTGGTCCGTGGTGTAGCTCGTCGCCATGATGTCTCCGGTTTCTTGGTCAGGTCGCGGTGCCGTCAGGCCCCGGCTTCCCAGACGCGCACCATGTCGTCGAGGGTGACGACATGGATGACCTCGCCGTTCTCGTCGACGAGCTCGTAGAGGCGGCCGTCGCTGGTGTGGTGGCTGTAGAAGACGAGGGCGCCGTCGGGCCCGCCACGTTCCATGTGGGGAAGCTTGTCGCCGGTGGTGAGGTGGTACTCGCCTGCTTTGCGGACTTTGTGGGGGCCGCGCTCGCCTCCGGCGAGCATGTCGTCGAGGTGCTGTTCGCCTTCGAGAACGAGCACGCTGGTCGTGGTGATGTGGCGGTGGGCGGGGCAATGCCCGCCGCAGTTGTCGAAGCGCACGAGGAAGTCGATCGTGCCCGCGTCGCGGTCGTAGCCCAGGATGCTGGTCTCTTGGTGCATGCGGTAGCTGGTGCTGCCGTCGCCGTCGACGACGCTCCAACGGAGCTTGCTCGTGTCGAAGGCGGTGGTCGTGGTCGTGGTCATGGGTCCCCTTGGATTTGTCGAGTCGGCCTCGTCGGCGACGGAGCGCACCGTGCACCCGGCGATGCCGGCTCGGGCGACGACCGTGGCGGCGGTGTCAGCGATGGGCATGTGCGTGGGTCTCGTAGTCGTCGAGCGGGCGAGGGTTGTCGGTCAGCGATCGGTAGCGGGCCATCGAGTGCGGCCACTGGGTGACGATGCGCCCGGACGGAACCCGGTAGTACGTGGAGCAGCCCCCCTGCCAGGCCTGAACGTTCTCGATGTCGGACTGCAGTTGCGCGTTGTAGGCCGCCATGACGTCCGGGCGGACGTCGATCCAGGCCAGGTGGTCGCGTTCCATGTGGTGCAGCGTGCGGAGGATGTAGTCGACCTGGCACTCGATCATGTACATGATCGATCCGGCGTTGGTGTTGGGCCCGTAGAGCATGAGCAGGTTCGGGAACCCGCTTGTGGTGATGCCCATGTGGGCCTGCGCCCCGTCGGCCCAGGCGTCGCGAAGGTGCACGCCGTCACGGCCGACGAAGTCGATGACCGACGCGAACTTCGTGGTCTCATAGCCGGTGGCGTAAATGATGGTGTCGACCACGCGTTCGGTGCCGTCGACGGTGCGCACCCCCGATGGGGTGATGGCGATGATCGGGTCGGTGACGAGCTCGACGTGGGGCTGGTTGAACGTGGGGTAGTAGTCGTTCGAGAACAGCGGCCGGTGACACCCCCAGGGGTCCTTCGGGGTGAGCCGGGCCCGCACATCGGGATCCTCGACGACCGCGATGCATGCGGCGCCCAATCGCTCGCGTTCCGCGTTCTCCTCCGGCTTCGTGAAGGGCGGATCGTCGGCGTACCGATGGAACAACTCCTCCCGGAGCGCCGCGACCGAGTCCGGTGACCTCCGGAACTGTTCGAGCTGTTCGACGGCGAACGGCTTGTCCTCCTTCGGGAGCACCCAGTTCGGGCTGCGCTGGAACAGGTGTACCCGGCCGGCGACCTTGGCGACCTCGGGCAGCAGCTGCACGGCGCTCGCCGCGCTGCCGATGACGGCCACGCGCTCGCCGGCGAGCGAGTGATCCGCGGGCCAATCGCCGGCATGGAACGACGTGCCCGCGAAGCGGTCCCGCCCCTCGATGTCGGGGTAACGGAGCTCGCCGAACATCCCAGGGCTTGCGACGACGGCCTGGGCGGTCACCGTTTCCCCGGTGTCGGTCGTCAAGTGCCAGAGGGCCGCCTCGTGGTCCCACCGCGCGGCCTCGACGCTGGTGTCGAGGCAGAGGTGGCGCCGGAGGTCGAACGTCGAGACGACGTCCTCGAGGTAGGCGAGGATCTCGGCCTGGCCAGCAAAGGGCCGGGACCAGTCCGGCTTCGGCGCGAACGAGAACGAGTAGAAGTGCGACGCGATGTCGCAGGCGAGACCGAGGTAGCGGTTGCGGCGCCACGTGCCGCCGACGCCGCCGGCCCGCTCGAGGACCACGAAGTCCTCGATGCCGGCCTGTCGCAACCGCACCGCGGTGATGATCCCCCCGGGCCCGGCCCCGATGACGGCGGCGCGGTATGTGTGGGCGGTATCGGGGGGCATGGCGATTCTCCAGGGACTCGATCCGCTCGGTATCTCCGCATCGTACGATCCGACTCGGACTGCTGTCCGGCAAATCAGGACAGCAGTCCGAATCGCCTGTTTCCCCGCGAGCGCGGATTCCAGCGGTGGCCTGCTTCGGATCGCGCCGAGCCTCGGCTTCGGTATCAACCGCATCCGGCGGGCGCGGGTCGCAACGCGGAGGTGGGCTGGCACGGCCAGAAACGATCGAACGGCACGCACCAGTCGACGACCGATCCCGAGGCGCGGCTCTATCGCAGGTCGAACAACACTGCACCGGTCGCCGTTCCGCGATCGACGGGCGCACCACCCGCCACGCGGGCCACGAGATCAGCATGCGGATCCGCAAACGGATCGAGGAACCGTTCGGGTGGACCAAGACCGTCGGCGGGGGCCGCAAACTCCGCTACCGGGGCCGAGAACGAAACCGGGCCTGGTTCAAGATCGCCGTCGCGGCGCCGGACCGTCGCCGTCTACAACCTGATCCGCATCACCAACCTCGACAACCCCGCCGCGACCTGACCGACATCGTTCCTTGTCGCGTTAAGCACCGCCCAGGTGCACAACGCGACAAAGAACACGCCAGACCCCGCCACCAACCCCGACGCCAGCACCCGCGGCCTCTACGAGGGCACTTTCAGCATCCTGCTAGCAGACCAAGGCGAACAGCTCTCCGGACGCGACCAGCACGCAGGTGTTGTTGACGAGCACGGTTGAATCGGCGTCGCGCAGGACACCGTGATGGTCAGCGCACACGACGCGCGGCGGGCAGGGGAGTGGGTTCAGGCATGAGGAGCGCGCGAGCCACGCGTTCTTGGACCTCGGCCCAGCGTTCGGGCGAGGCCGGGGGCATGTCGAAAGCCTCGAGCATTCCGAGGCCGAGCTCGACGGCCCAGGTGAACAGGACCGCGGTCTCGAGGTCGACGGCGGGGTCGATGCCGATGCGCACGCGGCTGGCCTCGTAACGCTCGACCCAGCCCTGCACGTGCTCGAGCTGCGCGGCGCGCACACGGCCCCGGGCATCGTCGTCGGTCTGCGCTGCGGCCGCGGCTTGCACGAGTAGCGCTCGCAGGCGCCGGCGCTGCGGGTAGCGCCGCGCGATGTCCCCGAGCCGCGCGACGGGGTCGATGGGTCCGGCACCGGCGGGGTTGTCGGACTCGAGATCGTCATCGATGCGCCGGTGGATGGCCTCGACCAGCAGCTCGGCCTTGTTCTTGAAGTGCAGGTAGATCGCGCCGACCGATACCGGGCTGCGCCGCGCGAAGTCGCGCATCGACGTCTCGGCATAGCCCTGCTCGGCGAACAGGTCGGCGGCCAGTTCGACGAGCGCGGCGTGCGTGGCCTGCGCGCGGTTGCTCGTCAGCCTGCCTGTGCTCGTTGGTTCCGTGGCGGTCACCGATGCCCTGCTCTCGTTCGGGCCGAATCGTACCGCTTGAAAGTAGAACGCTGTTCTACTAAAGTTGAGGTATTCGTGAGCGGGGGTACCGATGGCGCGGGGGCGGCAGTGACACAGGGCAGTTGTGGGGGGCGGGTCGCGTTGGTGACGGGCGCGAGTCAGGGCGGTACGGGTACGGCGATCGCGCTGCGCCTGGCGGCCGAGGGTGCCAAGGTCGCGATCACGGCGCGCACGGTGCAGGGTCTCGAGGCCACGCGGGCCCGCATCGAGGCTCTCGGTGGTTCATGTCTGGTGCTCCCGTGCGATCTGAGTGATCCTGCGGGCGGCCGGTCGACGCTCGTGGCGCGGACCGCCGAGGCCTTCGGCCCGGTCGACATCCTCGTCAACAACGCAGCGGTCAACGGCTACAAGCCGTTTGAGACGGTCACGCCCGCGCACCTCGAGAACAGCCTGCAGGTGAACCTCTGGGCCCCGTGGGAGCTCATGTGCGCAGCCATCGGCCCGATGCGCGAGGCCGGTCGCGGTGCGATCCTCAACCTCACCTCGTTCTCCGCCGAGCTCCCGCCCGGGCCGCCGTTCCCTACCAATAAACCCGCCACCGGCGGGTTCGTGTACGGCTCGGCCAAGGCCGCGCTAAACCGGCTCACCGTGGCCGCGGCGAGCGAGACGCACGGCCAGGGCATCGCCGTCAACGGTCTCACGCCCCAGGCCGCGATCGCCACGCCGGCACTGATCGAGGGCGGCTGGATCGACGACACGATGTATGAGCCGATGGACACCATGGCCGAGGCCGCGCTCGCGCTCGTCACCGGTGACCCAGCCGTGCTCACCGGCCGAATCGCGTACAGCCTGCAGCTGCTCGTCGAGCTGCGTCGGCCGGTCTATGACCTGCACGGTGTGGCGCTCGTCGAAGGCTGGCAACCGGCCGACATCCCGGCGGTGATCACCAGGCAGGAGGCCAACCTCCTCGGCCGTGGGTGGCCCGACGCGTACACGTTCGGTCGCGTGCACAGCCCGCGGCCGTGAGCTCGCTGTCGTGACGAAGGAGCAGAACCGATGAGCGTCACCGATCAAGAACGGCTCGCCTCGAACCTGCGGCCGGTCGCGCCGCCGCTGGTCATCGAAGGCGTCTACACCGACGATCAGCACGCGCGATTACTCGGCGTCGCGAAGCAGCACGGCCCGTGGCCGACCATCACCGCACACCACTTCCGGTCGGTCGAAGAGCTCATCGCCACGAGCTCAGGAATGGTGCCGAAGGACCACGGCCTCACACTCGACGCCATCGCCACTGCGAACTTCCGTGGGTTCCTCGCGGAGAACTCGTGCCTCCACTACCCCGAGATCCACGACTGCTTCTACAACGCCGGCTTCCTCGAGCGCGTCAAGCAGTACTGGGGCGCGCAGTACGCAAAGCCCACGATGATGCTGTTCAACATCTGCGGGCCGCACAACAGCGGACTCAGCCCGCACCTCGACGCGGTCACGTTCCGCGGGGTGCGCATCGAGAACACACCCGTATGGATGCAGAACGTCATGGGGAAGTCGGGTCTGTTCCGCGACCACATCATCAAGATGGCACAGATCATCACCTGGTTCTGGCAAGGCGACGAGGGGACCTTCACGTACTGGCCCGATGGACCGCTGGGCGCGCCACAGCGCATCGGGCACCCAATGTTCAACAAGGGCGTTGTCGTGCAGAACGAACTCATGTTTCACCGCGGCGATCCGGTCGGCCAGCCGGACGAGCGCGCGATCACCGGCCTTGCACACCGCTCCAAGCTTGGCTACCGCGCCGCTGCCGACGACTGGGCGATCACCACGGACGACACTGTCGTGCGCACCTACGAGCAGCGGAAAATCCGCTTCCTCGTGCACTGGAACGCCGAGGTCTACATGGACCTTCACGAAGCCAAGCTCGTGATGGATCACACCGACGACCTCACTCATGAACGCGTCGTCGACACGCTGCTCGCCGACATGCGCGCGAAGGGCGTGACGGTGGCCGAGCCGAGCGACCCGTTCCACGACGAGGACTTCATCCGCGCGCTCACCTCCACCTACACCATCGCCCCGACGCAAGACTGGATCGAACGCCCCGCGGGCGTCCGCCACTCCGGCTAAGCACGCGACACCCGACGGGACCATCACCATGACCACGCACGACCGCTTCGCCGCCCACGAGTTCATCCACCACTGGTGGTTCAACTACGACGAGGGCAACTTCGACATCTTGTTCCCGCTACTTACCGACGACTGCCACATCAAGTCGCGCACCGAGCGGGGCGACCATCCCCACGAGCAGTTCATCGCGGCCGATACGCAGGGTCGTGAGGCGTCGATGGCGTGGACCTCGGAGCATCGACGTCACAGCCCCTACCCGCTGCGCCACAACGCGACGAACATCTTCGTGAAGGCCGTCCGCGGCGACGAGATCGATCTCGAGTCGTACCTCTTCGTCACCCAGATCCGCGAAAATAAGCCCAGCACCCTCTCGAGCGGCATCGTGCACTTCACGCTGCTGCTCACCGCCCAGGGCTACCGCCTGAAGGCGAAGGAGACCGTGCTCGACTCCATCGAGTCGATCGCGTTCCAGGACGTGCCCGAGGTATCTGGCCGAATGGCGCGCTGGTCAGCGACGAGCTGGGCCTCGAACAGGGGGACGACATGATCATCGACGTGGACACGCACTTCGAGCCGGGGCGCGCCTGGCTCGCCGAGCACCCCGCGCTGGCTGCCCAGCTGCCGACCTACTCGGTGGCCGAGAGCACGATGCGCGCGCAGGTCGGCGACCTGCTTGCGCTCGTCCCCGAGGACGAGCGACCGTCGCGCGACGTGCTGCTTCCCCCGGGCATCCGCGCGATCCTGGGCGAGGAGAAGCTCGACGGGTACGGGTTCGCGGGCTCGGCGATGCACACCCCGGCCGACCCAATCGCCCGGCTTGCGTGGATGGATGAGGTCGGTACCGACGCGTCGAACGTGCTGTGTCTCGAGGGCGCTGGCTACGCCCGCTTTCTCGACGACCGCTCGGTGGCGCGCGATGCGATCGTGGCCTGCAACACGTGGCTGGCCGATCAGGTCGATGGCTACGCCGATCGGCTCATGCCCGCCACGTCGGTCGATCTCACCGACATGGAGGCCGCGATCGCCGAGCTCACGCGAATGCGCGCGCGGGGGAGCCGCTCGTTCCTCATCGCCCCTATCCCTGTGCCGGGGATCCCGCCGATGCACCCGTACTTCGAGCCGCTGTGGTCGGCGGCCGTCGACCTCGGCATGATGGCCCTCGTCCACGTCGGCGCAGGGTGCAACGCGTACGACCCGGCGTGGGGCAATTACGACGACGGCATGGTGCTCCGCCAGTTGGGCGCCACGCAGGGCCACCAGGCCGTGATGCTGATGATGAACGGCATGGTCTTCGGTGGCGTGTTCGACCGCCACCCGAAGCTCACCGTGCTGCTCGCGGAGTTCGGCGTGCACTGGTTCGCCGGCACGGTCGAGCACATGGAGGCCCGCGGGCCGGCGATCGTGGAGTCGGATATCTACATGGGGCGCTACCCCTTCGAGCTCACGCCTACCGAGTTCGTGCAGCGCAACATCCGGGTCACGCCGTTGCCGCGGCTGCACCAGACCCCGCTGCGCACCATTGAGCGCTACCCCGAGTGCGTGGTGTTCTCCTCGGACTACGCCCACAACGAATCGAACCCAGCACCCACCGCGCACTACGACGCGCTTCTCGCCGACCTGCCCGCCAACGCCAAGGCCCGGTTCATGGGCGCCAACATCGCCGAGTGCTACGCCCGCATGGGCGACCCACTCGTCGTCGCCACGGCCTGAGTCATCGCGCCGCTTCGTTCTACGTCGATGCTGCATGACCCGACTCATGGGAGGAATGGAATGTCTGACGGAAGGTTGGCCGGCCGAGTCGCGCTCATCACGGGCGCGGCCCGCGGGCAGGGTGCAACCGAGGTGGAGATGTTCGCCGCCGAGGGGGCGATCGTCTACGGCGCCGATGTGCGCGCCGCAGACGGCGTCGTGGCACTCGATGTGCGCGTCGCCGCGGACT
Source organism: Actinomycetota bacterium (assembly GCA_009699605.1). Taxonomy (GTDB): domain Bacteria; phylum Actinomycetota; class Acidimicrobiia; order Acidimicrobiales; family WLNW01; genus WLNW01. The sequence goes on from WLNW01000047.1 coordinate 17,118, forward strand.
GGCAGCGTGTCGTGAACGCGATCGTGGCCGAACACGGTCGCATCGACGTGCTCGTGAACAACGCCGGCATCTACCAGGTTGCACCGATCCTCGAGGTGAGCGAGGACGAGTTCCGCTCGGTCCTTGACGTGAATCTCATGGGGTGTTTGCTTGGCATACAGGCCGTGGCCCCGCACATGCCGGTCGGTGGGAGCATCATCAATATCGCGTCACTCAACGGCGTGTCGGCCGGGCCGGGCACGGCCGCGTACACGGCGTCGAAGTTCGCGGTGCGGGGGCTGACACGAGCCGCGGCGATCGACCTGGGGCCGTTGGGCATCCGGGTCAACGCGATCCTCCCGGGGATCACGCGTACGCCCATGATCGAGGGCATCCTCGTCGAACGCGAGGCAGAGCTCGCGGCCGGCCACCCCCTGGGTCGCATTGGCGAACCGTCCGATGTTGCGGCCGCGGTGGTGTTCCTCGCGTGCGCGGACTCGTCCTTCATCACCGGCACCGACATCGTCGTCGACGGCGGATTGACCGCCGGTACCCCTGGCACCCGGATCCGACGATGACCAGCATGGCTCAGGTGCCGCCACCGTCGGCCCAGATGGTGGTGCCGTTGAGGTAGGACGCGGCGTCCGAGGCAAGGAACGCGCATATCTCGCCGATCTCGTCCGGTGTGCCCATGCGGCCGACGGGAATTCGGTCGGTGGTCGTCCGCCATTGCTCGCGGTTCTGGGGCAGGAGGAGGTCGGCCATGGCCTCGGTCTCGACCCAGCCGAGCGACACGCAGTTGACGCGGACGGTGCGCCCCCATGCGACGGCGAGAGAGCGGGTCATGTGGTTGAGCCCGGCCTTGGCCGCGCCGTACGGCGCGAGCGATCCGCCACCGCCGCTGGGCATCGAAGCCTGGCTCGAGATGTTGATGATGCTGCCGCCGCCAGTGAGGTTCATCGCGTTGTACGCCTTGGCCGCGAACACCATCGGCGCAGTGAGGTTGAGCTCGATGATCGCCTTGATGAAGCGGGGCGACGCCGTCGCGATGTCCACCGGAGGCTGACCCCCGGCGTTGTTCACGAGCACGTCGAGGCGGCCGAATCGCTCGAGGGTGCGTTCGATGACGTGGTCGATCTGCGCGTCGTCGCGAATGTCGGCCTGAATGTGCATCGACCGTGCGCGCTCGCCGTCGGTCTCGGCGGCGGGGTGATGTTCGAATGGCGTGCGCGCACAGCTCACGACCGCGGCGTCGCGATGGAGGAACGCTCGGCTGATGCCGAGGCCGACGCCTTGGCTGCCGCCGGTGACGATCACCACCTTGTCGGTGAAGCTTTCGGTCATGGGATGCTCCGATCACATGGA
>WLNW01000048.1 GCA_009699605.1 Actinomycetota bacterium
CCGGTCCCGAGTTCGCGAAGCGCGTTGCCGATGCCGAACAGTTCGGCCTCCGTGGCGAACGTTCCGGGCACGGGCGTGCCGTCGAGTGCGTGGTGCAACATGGTGCGCGAAGTACTGAACCCGAGCGCGCCCGCGGCGATGGCTTCCTTCACGATCGCCGCCATGCGCTCGATGTCCTCGGCGGTGGCGTTCTCATTCTGCGCGCCGCGCTCGCCCATCACGTATGCCCGCACCGGGGCGTGCGCGATCTGCGTCCCCACGTCCATGACGTATGGGGTCGAGTCGATGAAGTCGAGGTACTCGGGGAAGGTCTCCCAACCCCACCGCATGCCCGCGGCCAGTGCCGTGCCGGGGATGTCCTCGACGCCTTCCATGAGCTCGCTGAGCCACTGGCGCTTGTCAGGCGCGACCGGCGCGAAGCCGACGCCGCAATTCCCCATGACCACTGTGGTGACACCGTGGAAGCACGAGGGTGTGAGGTACGGGTCCCAGGTGACCTGACCGTCGTAGTGCGAGTGGATGTCGACGAAGCCCGGGGTGACCAGCAAGCCGGTCGCGTCGATGACCTCGTGCGCCTCCGCCCCCTGCGAGCCGGGCGCGCCGACGCCGACGATGCGGCCGCGGGTGATGGCAACGTCGCCAACGAAGGGCTCGCCGCCGCGGCCATCGACGATGGTGCCCTTGGTGATCAGGAGATCGTGCATAATCCAATCGTAGGGTGTGACGATGGACTCGTTCACGATCGCGGTGCCCGAAGCCCAACTCGACGAACTGCGACTACGGCTTGGTCGGGTGCGGTGGCCCGAATCGTCACCTGCTGCGCCGTGGGCGCAGGGCATGGATCTCGAGACACTCCAGGGCTATGTCGACCATTGGCTGAATCGCTACGACTGGCGCCGTACCGAGGCCGAGATCAACCAGTGGCCCCAGCACCTAGTGCACGCCGCCGGCGAGAAGTTGCACGTGCTCCATGCCCGCGCGGATGACCCGAACGCGACACCACTCGTGCTCACCCACGGCTGGCCCGGTTCCATCGTCGAGTTCCTCGACTGCATCGAGACGCTGCGGCAACGGTGGCACGTGGTGGTGGTTTCCATGCCGGGCTACGGGTTCTCGGGGCCGACGCATCGTCGCGGTGTCGACACGCATGCCGTCGCCGCGGCGGTGGCCGACACGATGGCGCAGCTCGGCTACCCACGATTCGTCGCTCAGGGTGGCGATTGGGGCGCGCTCGTCACGCGTCGCCTGGGGGAGGCCCACGCCGATCAGGTGCTCGCAATCCACGTCAACATGTTGTTCGCGATGCCCGGTCCCGAGATGGACGATCCGATGTCCTTGCTGACCGATTCGGAGCGCGAGCGGTTCACTGCGGCGATCGGCCGCATCGCCCACGGCACGGGCTACATGGCGTTGCAGAGCACGCGACCCGACGCGTTGGGGGTGGGTCTCGAGGATTCGCCCGTTGGGCTTGCGGGCTGGATCCTCGAGAAGTTCCACGCGTGGACCGATCGACGCGACGGCATGCCGATTCGGATCGACCGACTGCTCGACAACCTCATGCTCTACTGGCTCACCGGCACGGCGACCTCTGCGGCCCGGCTCTACTGCGAGTCGGCCCGCGCGGGCAGCAGCGCCACGTCGCCATGGACCGGCCGTGTCGGTGTGCCCACCGGACACGCGGTGTATCCGTACGAGCTGTTGCAGACCCCGCGTGCGTGGGCCGAGCGTCGCTACGACATCGTGCACTGGGCCGACCAACCGCGCGGTGGCCACTTCGCGGCGTTCGAACAACCGGCGTTGTTCTGCGCGGACCTGGCCGCGTTTCGCGACGCGCTCGGATGACCCGAGACCGTCGACGAACGCGATTCAGTCGGTCTTGAAACCGGTGGCCGGGCGGGCGAAGACCTCGCGTGCCATCGGTTCGAAGAACGACAGGGGCAGGGTGTCGTACGAGGGGTCGAAGGCCTCTTGGTCCCAGGCACCACAGAAGTGCGCGGCGGCATCGAAGAACGGGCTGTCGCGGTAGCGATCACGCGTGTTCTTGTCGAGGCCGATCTTGTCCCAGTAGTGGTAGCCCTGGAACACGCCGTGGTGGCGCACAACCCACGTGCACTCTTCGTCGAGGTACGGCTCGAGGATGGCCGCCGCGAGCTCGCTGTGGTTGGCCGGCGCGAGCATGTCGCCCACATCGTGGAACAGTGCGGCGACGACCATGTCGATGCGGGCACCGTCGCGGTGCGCGCGTGTCGCGGTCTGCAGGGAGTGCTCGAGGCGGTCGACCCGGTACCCGAGGGTGGGCCCGGCCAATCCCTGTAGCGAGCCGAGCAGGTTGTTCACCAGGTGCCCGTGCAGGTGCTCGTTGGCCTGCTCGATGATGTGGTTGAGTTCCTCGGACGTGCCGTCGGACATGCGGGTGAACGCCACCCGATAGTCGTCGGCCCGCTCGATCGTCTGTTCCGCCATGGTCGGCCCCCTCCGCTGGATATCTCCGTAGCGTACCGCTCGCCGAAATTCGGTACCCCACACACCGTAAAGCTGGTTCAGCCAACAGATTCTGCAGGGAAGTACGGTGGGGGCCGGATTGAAGGGGAGAAACCATGGGTAAGTACGGCTTTCACGTCGTCGATGCCGACGGCCACGTGGCCGACAGTGGCACACGCATCCTGTCGTATGTCGACGAGCCGTATCGCGAGCGTCTCGGCCGGTTGATCGAGTGGCGCCGGCAAAACACGGGCGGGGGTCACATGTCGCCGGTTGATATTCCCTATAACGACCTGGCACAAGGTTTCGAGCGCACGGGGCGCCGGCTGTTGGGCACCTCCGACGTCGCGGACAATCTCGACCAGACGTTTCAGATCTTCGGTACCACCAGCGGGTTCCACGCGCAGATGCGCGCCGGCGCGGGTAACGATCCACAGGTCACTCGCGAGGATCTCACCGAGATGGGCATCGATGAGGCGGTGTGGTTCCCCACGCAGCTGACCTCGGTCGTGTCGATTCGCGAACCCGCGTACGAGGCCGCGGTCGCACGCGGCTACAACCGTTGGGTCGCCGAGTTCTGCGCGGCGCAGCCCGGCCAGTTCTTCGGCGTCGCGGTGATACCGCACCACGACATCGCCCTCGCCGTGGCCGAGATCGAACGCGTCGCGAAGGAGCCGTGGTGCGTGGGCATCACGTCGTGTCTTACGTTGCCCGACAAGTTGCCCGACCACCCGGATTTCCATCCGATCTATCGCGCCTGCGAGGAGAACGACCTTGCGGTGTGCGTGCACTCGGGCACTGATCGCCCGCCGTACGCGCCCGCCCGGGCCGAGCTCACCGACAACTACTTCCTGTTGCACATGACGGGTCATCCGTGGCAGCAGATGCGGGCGATGGCCTCGATCATCGGTGGTGGCATCTACGAGCTGTTCCCCACGCTGCGCTTTGCCCATCTCGAGTCGGGGTGCACGTGGGTGCCGTACTGGATGGAACGCATGGATTCGCACGCGGAGAAGTTGGCCTACACCGTGCCGCGTCTCAAGGCCCGGCCGAGTGAGCACGTCACCGGAGGCCGATGTTTCGTGAGCTTCGAGGTCGACGAAGCACTGCTGCCGGCGGCCGCGTCTGCGCTCGGCGAGGATCACCTCGTCTACGCGTCGGACTACCCGCACTACGACGCCAATCTCGACGCCATACCCGACCTCGTGGCGCGCACCGATCTCACCGATTCGCAGAAGACCAAGTTCCTTGGTACGAACGCGCGGCGGTTGTTCGGCCGCATGGGGTGAATAAGGAGGGCGCCTTCGGGCGTCCGACCCGAGAATAACGAGGGCGCCTTCGGGCGTCCGACCCGAGAATAAGGAGCGGGCATGGCGCGTCTCACGGGCAAGGTCGCGGTGATCACCGGCGGCGGGAACGGACTGGGTCGCGCGTGCGCGGTGCGCTTTGCTGAGGAGGGAGCCGACGTCGTGATCGGCGACATCCTCGACGACCCGGCGGCTCGAACGGTCGAATTGGTCGAAGCGTTGGGTCGCCGCGCGGTCGCGGTGCACACCGACGCGGCGAGCGCGGCCGACAACGACGCACTCGCCGCGGTCGCAGTCGATTCGTTCGGACGGCTCGACGTGCTCGTCACCGCAGCGGGGGTGTCGTCGGCCAACTACGTGAGCGGTGACCATGCCGCGATCACGCGACGCCTCTACGACGAGGGTGCAATTGCGCTCGATCCGGCGCGTCGCTTTACCGAGGTCTCGCTCGATGAGTGGAACCGCGTGTTCGAGATCAACGCCACCGGCACCATGCTCGCGATGCAGTCGGCCGTGCGGCACATGCTCGCACTCGGGACGCGCGGCTCGATCGTCACCATCGCGTCGATCGCGGGCAAGCACCCCGACGCCGGTCCGCTCCCGTACTGCGTCTCAAAGAGCGCGGTATGCATGATCACGAAGCACACGGCGCGCCAGCTGGCCGGTGCGGGGATCCGCGTCAACGCCATCGGCCCGGGTTTCATCGAGACCAACATGACGGCCCCGCTCAGCGAGGTGCCCGAGCTCGGTAAGCGCCTGCTCGATGGCGTGCCAATGGGACGCATGGGCGTGCCGCTCGAGATCGCGAATACGGCGTTGTTCCTGGCATCCGACGAATCGAGTTACTTCACCGGCGAGATCCTGCACCCTGACGGAGGCTTCTTCACCGAGTGACCGCAGGCGGAACTACGCTCGGGCGCACTCCGACGACCGAGTGAGGGGTACATCGTGGGATTTTCCATCGAAGTCACCGGCATCGTCGACGGTTGCGCGATCCCCGGCGAGTTCGCGTTCTGCGTGCCCGCCGCGGTGGGTCACGTGGCTATGGCGCCGAATCGCAACCCGCGCGTTTCCTGGCGCGACGCCCCGGAGGGAACGAGCTCGTTCGCGATCCTTTGCATCGACCTCGATGCCCCGACCGACGCGACCGATGTGAACCGCGAAGGGGTCACGGTGCCGGCGTCGCTGCCTCGGGCGGAGTTTACGCATTGGGTGCTGGTTGACATACCTGGCTCGGCGGCGTCGCTCGGCGAGGGCTCCGACTCCGATGGCGTCACGCCCAAGGGCAAACCCGTCGGGCCCACCTCTCACGGGGTTCGGGGCGTCAACGACTACACGTCGTGGTTCGCGGACGACCCCGAGATGGCAGGTGTCTACGGCGGCTACGACGGCCCGTGTCCGCCCTGGAACGACGAGCGCGTGCATCGGTACCGATTCACGGTGCGCGCCCTCGACGCGACATCGATCGGCGTCAGCGGCCCGTTCACGGCGGCCGACGCCTGCGCGGCCATGTACGGGCACATCCTCGCTGAGGCGAGCGTCACTGGCACGTTCACTCTCAACCCTGCGCTTGGCGCGACCGACGACGACTGAGTAGCCGATGACCGAACCAACTTTTGAACCTGCGGCGTACGACGAGTTCGCGATGTTGGGCGACAACGCGGCCGAGGTCGGTCTGGTGCTCGAAGCCACGCCGGTGGTGCGCCGCGAATCGATTGCGCTGGCGAGCGGCAAGCACCTCAGCGCCCTGGTGTGGGGAGCCACCGAGCCCGAGTTGGTGCTGTTGCACGGGGGCGCCCAGAACGCGCACACGTGGGACACGCTTGCGTTGGCGCTCGACCGGCCGATGCTCGCGATCGACCTACCGGGTCACGGGCACAGCGATTGGCGCGACGAGCACGACTACTGGCCGCCGTCTATGGCCGACGACGTCGCGGCCGTTATCGAACAGCTCGCCCCGAACGCGAAGGCGGTCGTGGGCATGTCGCTCGGTGGACTCACCGCCATCTGCCTCGCGGCGCAGCACCCGACCCTCGTGCGCCGCCTTGGCATCGTCGATGTCACGCCGGGAACCGACCACAAGAAGGCCGAAGGCATTGTGGCCTTCATCACTGGGCCCGAGTACTTCGACGACTTCGCAGCCATCCTCGGCCGCACAATCGAGCACAATCCCACGCGCACCGAGTCGTCGCTGCGGCGTGGTGTGCTCCACAACGCACGTGAGCTCGACGACGGCCGCTGGTCGTGGCGCTACGACCCGGCGCGCGGATGGAAGTCGGGCGCGGCCGACACGGCGCAGTCGGCCGACACGGTGTCGGAGTACTTCAGTCCGCTCTGGGCCCACGTCGACGACGTCGAGGTGCCGATCACCCTGTACCTCGGCGGCCTCAGCCCGGTTGTCGGGGCCGAGGACGTCGAGGAGTTGCTGCGCCGCCGACCGAGCACCATCGTTCACCGCGTCGATGGCGCGGGCCACAGCATCCAGGGCGATCGTCCGCTCGCGCTGGCTGCACTCTTCGAGGAGCTCCTCGCCTCGTGAGCCGCGTCGCGCTCGTCACCGCCGAGATCGCACGGGATGCCGACGACGACGAGACCCCGCTGCTCGATGCGCTCATCTGGAGCGGGGTCGATGCCAGCGTGGTGGTGTGGGACGACCGCAAAGTCGACTGGTCGACCTTCGACCTCGTCGTCGTGCGCTCCACCTGGGACTACGCATTGCGCCACAACGAGTTCGTCCGCTGGATCCGCCGAGTGTCGCTGCGGGCCACGCTCGTCAACTCGGCCGACGTCATCGAGTGGAACCTCGACAAGCGGTATCTCCGCGATCTTCAGCTCTCGGCCATCCCGGTCGTGCCCACCACGTGGATCGAACCGGGTGATGCCATACGTCTGCCTGATCGCGGTGAGCTCGTCGTGAAGCCGGTGGTCTCCGCCGGAGCGAAGGACACGACCCGCTACGTGATGCCGAACCATGCTGACGTGGCCCGTGAGCACATCGAGTCGCTGCTGCGGGCCAAGCGGCCGGTGATGATGCAGCCCTATATCTCGTCGGTCGACGAGGTGGGCGAAACCGCGCTCGTGTATATCGATGGCACGTTCAGTCACGCGGTACGCAAGGGCTCGATCCTCACTGAGCCGTTGCTCACGACCACTGCGTTATTCGCGGCCGAGGACCTCACGCCGACCGAGGCCACTGCCGCGGAGCGCGAGCTCGGCGACGCGGTGCTGCGCCTCGTCAGCGAGCGCGAGCCCGTGCTCTACGCGCGCGTGGACATCGTCCAGGGTGCCCGCGGCGAGCCCTTGGTGCTCGAGGTCGAGCTCACCGAGCCGTCGCTGTTCTTGTCGCTTCACGAAGGGGCGACCGATCGGTTCGCCGAAGCGATCGGTCGGTGGGCGAGCCGATAGCGGTGCGTGGCCCGTCATCCGCTCACAGATCGCGCAGGCGCAGGAACGTCTCGGCGGAGGCAACGCCGATCAGCCGGCCTTGTGCCGCCAGCTCGCGACGGATGTGGGTGTCGAACGCCTCGAGTCCGGCGGCGTCGTCACCATCAGCGATGTACATGGTGGTTTCGAACTGGCTGACGTGCGCGAGTAGCGCCCGGACCTTCGCCGCCTCGTAACCCGTGACGTCCTCGGCGTGATCGGGTTCCTCTGACTCGAACAAGAGCATCGCCGCCGGCCGATGGGGGGCCAGTCCGTGCTCGGGGAAGAAGTGCGGATCTCTGGCTGCGACGACCGCGTCGCAGGCAAGGAAGCCGGCGTTTCGGTGATCGGGGTGCAGCCGCCACCGGCGCCAGGGGTCATGGGCCAGCACGACATCGGGACGAAGCTCGCGGATGATTCGGGCGATCGCACCTACTGCGACACGATTCTGTTCGAGCTCGCCGTCGATGGCGCCGAGGAAGCGCACCTCGCCGGTGGAGCCGAGCGCGTCGGCGGCCTTGCGCTGCTCGACGGCTCGTGTGGCCACGAGCTCGGCAGTGTCGATGTTCGGGTCCCATGAGCCTTTGGAACCGTCGGTGCAGATGAGGTGGTGCAGCTGGCAACCATGGGCTGCCCACTTCGCAAAGGTTGCGCCGCATTGGAACTCGACATCGTCGGGGTGGGCCGCAATGGCGAGGGCTCGGCGGGGGACCGGGAGATCGAGGTGCATCGTTGACGCCTTGGAGGTTCGAGGGGCCCAGGCGCGGGCCGCGTCGGTCGGCATTCCGGCACTGTTGACGTCACCGGCGCGCAGATCGTCGGAGGTGTCGATGTCCCATGAGAGCGTGTCGTCGTGCACCACCCGCACCGCGAGCCCGAGGCGGCGGGCCTCGGCGACGTGGCGCGAGAACGACCCTGGACCGTAGGCGAACCGGAACCCGACGCCGGCCGGGACGCATGCCACGTTGGTGCCATCGCCATGGCGATCGGGGACGAAGGTCGCGCCTTCGGTGCCGGCCACCGCGGAGAGGTCGCGCGCGTCGGGAAGGTCGCCGTGCGCGACGCATACGAACGGGTATCCCTCGGTGGTCAGGATGCTGACGCCGTGCTCGACAGCGGCGTTGAGCCCACCGCCCGGGCTGCGGATCACACCCGCCCCGTGCGCGTGCGCCCATGCGGCGACCTCGTCGTCCTCGCACACGACGTAGACGGGAAGCGGGTGGGCGGCGCTCACGACCCGGGCCGCGAGCTCGCGCGCGAGGCGTTGGCGGTCGAACGGCTCGAGGGTGCCCGAGAGACGGTTCTTGGCCAGGTCGAATGCCTTGATCGGCACCAGGACGGCGACCGGTTTCGTGGCGGGTGTCGTGGCAGGTGCCGTGAGGTTCTGCACCGTCGATTGCACCGGCCGAAGTCTAGGGTGTGCCGGTGGAAGTTCGGGTTGCCGTCGTCGGTGCAGGGTCGTGGGGCACCACGGTCGCGTCACTGGCCGCCGAGAACACGTCGACGACGCTCTGGTCTCGCCGGCCTGATGTCGCGGCGGCCATCAACGAGTCGCACGAGAACCCGCGTTACCTCCCGGGCTTCGTCCTGCACCATTCGCTCCGTGCGTCGAGCTCGCTCGCCGAGGTCGTCGAGCAGGCGGACGTGCTCGTGATGGGTGTGCCCACGCACGGCTTCCGTAGCACCCTCGAGGATCTGGCGCCCCACCTGCGCCCGTGGGTGCCCATCGTCAGCCTGGCGAAGGGCTTCGAGCAGGGCACGAACCTGCGGATGACCGAAGTGGTGAACCAGGTGCTCGCCGGTCACCCCGCCGGCGTGCTCACGGGGCCCAACCTCGCAAAGGAGATACTCGCTGGCCATGCGGCCGCCGCAGTGCTCGCGATGACCGACGAGACCATCGCCGAGCGCCTGCAAAAGCTCTTCGCGACGAACGCCTTCCGCGTCTACACGAACACCGATGTCATCGGCTGCGAGCTCGGCGGAGCGTTGAAGAACATCGTTGCGCTCGCCGCGGGCATGGCTGACGGCCTGGGTACCGGTGACAACACGCGTGCCGCGGTGATCACGCGGGGCCTCAGTGAGATCACCCGGTTGGGTGTCGCCATGGGTGGACACCCGTCGACCTTCGCCGGGCTCGCGGGCATGGGTGATCTCGTCGCGACTTGTGTCTCCCACCAGAGCCGGAACCGCTATGTCGGTGAGCAGATCGGTCGTGGCCGCCGGCTCGACGACATCGTGGCCGAGATGGAACAGGTGGCCGAAGGCGTCAAGGCCGTGCCCGTGGTCCGCGAGCTCGCGGCGAAGTACGGCGTCGACATGCCCATCGTGAACGAGATGTATGCCGTTCTCGTGCACGGTGCGTCCGCCGAGGCGGCCTACCACGGCCTGCTGTTGCGCAAGCCGGGGCGCGAGGTCGATTTCGCGTGAAGTACAAACGCGCCGCGACCGACGCGGCGGACGCTCCGGCAGCGGAGCGCCTCGCAGACGCCCATGCCACCCTTGCACGCACCATTGCGCGAAGTGGTGCCTCGACGCTCACTGCGCAGGCTCGCGCGGCACGCACGGCGGCGGCACTCGAGGCGACCGCGCCGTCGTGGGCCAAACCGTGGTGGCTCGATCGTCAGCTCCGCCCCACGCATGCGGCGTTCGTGCCCGTCGGGGAGTTGGGTGTCGTAGAGAACGTCACGGGACGCACGTGGACGGTGCTCGCGACCGCGTCATCGGGCCCGATGGCCACGGTGGACCCCGCGGGTGCTGTGCATCCGTCGGGCGCGTCGTGGTCGCTCGACTGGGCGATCGGGGCCGAGGACCGATGGCACTGCGCGGCGAGCGAGCCCACGGTGCGTCAACGGCTCGTGTCGTTGGCGCCTGTCGTCGAGACGGTGTGCAAGGTTCCGAGCGGCGAGGCGATCGCGCGTGCCTACGCCGTGGCTGCAGGCGGTGCTGGTGGCCACGCAGTGGTGTTCGAGATCGAGAACGAGTCGCCCGTACCCTTTGTGGCGCTCTTTGCGATTCGCCCGGCGCACCCGTTGGGCGTCGGGTCGGTCTCGTCGATTCGTTACGAGCACCCCCACGTCATCGTCGACGAACGACCCGTTTTGCTTCTCGACAAACCGGCTGCTCGGTGGTCGGTCGCCGATGCACCGGGCGATGCGTTGATCGACGCGATCACCGGCGGTGCAGTCGATGGTGCCTTCCAACCGGTGAGCAGCGCGCTCGGGCTCGCCACGGCGACGTTCCTCGTGCCCGTACCCCATCGCACCAGCGTGCGCGTGCTCCTGTATCCCGATGTAACGCGCCGCGACCGACCCGAACGCATCGCCGTGTTGGCTGGCGCGGGTCAAGTGGCGCGTGGCTGGGAGGCGCACACCGCGAGCGCAGCACGCATCGAGCTTCCCGATCGGCGGATCAGCGATGGCTACGTTGCGGCGCTTCGCAGCATCAGCGCGGCGTGCGCCGGCGGCTTCCCGGTCCCGTTCGGACGCGAGTCCGATTGGCGTGTCGCCGACGAAGCAGCCGTGATGCGCGCCTTGGCGTCGGTCGGGCTGCGGGAGCTCGTCGCGCCGATCCTGCGCCAGCGCTGCGACGAGCTCGAACTCGACAGCTGGTTCCGGCGCGAACCGGCTTCGATCGAGCGCAACCTCGCCGTGTTCGACGCGGTCGCTGCCTACTGGAACGCGACGCACGACCATGCGCTTGTCGATGATGTGCTGGGGGTCGTGGTCAAGGCCGCGCACTGGGTCGAGCGCGCACGTGCGCGTCAGGGAGCGCGCATAGCGGCGCCCACCGCTCGGGCTGCGTCGCGGTCGCTCGCCGTACTCGCGTCGGCCCTGCGGTCGTGCGGTCAGCCCGACGCCGCCGACGACCTGCAGTCGTTCGCGGCGCGCTTCGTCCTCGACCTCGATCGGGACATCGATGTCGAGGACAAGCCGGAGGTCGACGTCGACGTCGACGCTGAACGGGCAGCGGATGCCACGGCGCGCCCCATGGCGATCGAGACGCCACGCGGGTTCGACACCATGGCGACCATGCGCGCTGCGTGTACCGATCTCACCGATGGCGACGTGTTCGCGTTCGAACGGATCGAGTGGATCCTGCGCGCCGGCGGCGCCACGTCGCGCTGGCCGACGTACGTGCATCCGAGACTGCTCACCGGGAGTGCGGGCGCCGGCGACGACCCGTCGGTCTCCGCTGCGTTCGTCGCGCTCGCTCGCGCTCTGGTCGTCGACGATTCCCGACCCGGGGTCCTGCGGCTGCTCCCGTCCGTGCCGCCCACCTGGTACGGGCAGAGCCTCGATGTGCACGACCTTCCGACCAGCGCGGGCAGTTTGTCCTTCGCTCTTCGCTGGCACGGAGCGCGTCCCGCGCTGTTGTGGGAGCTGACCACACGCGCCGACGAGGCACCCATCGATGTCACCATCACCGCGCCGGGCCTCGACCAGGCCTGGTCGACCGACGCGCACCAAGGAGAGGCGCTGCTCGCGACCCCGCACGCCGGCGAACCGGTGACGCTCGTCGAACATCCCGATGCTGACCACGTACCGATGACCACGCTCGAGCCACGCATCCGAAGGGAGCAGGCGCTAGATCGCCCGGTAGTGTCCGGCGAATTGGCCGACGCACCGCTGGTTGAGCCAGGGGATTCGTTCGGCTGACCCCGTGCCGCGGTGCAACGCACCACGGTCGTCGAACGTCAGGAATGTCTTGGAAGCTGCACTGAGCGAGGATCAGTTCCTCATCGTCGAGACCGCCGCTCGCGTGGCCGAGCAGCTCGCATGTCCTGCTCCGACCGAATTGCCGACCACCGATGACGACCTCGTCGGCTGGGAGATGCTCACCGAGATCGGGTTCGCGTCGATGCATGTTGACGGCACGCACGGCGGTGGCGACGCCCACAGCACCGACGTCGCCTTGGTGACCGAGCAGTTGGCGGCCACCTTGAGCTGCGTTCCTTACTTGGGTCAGGGCGTGTTGGGCCCCGAGCTGGCATGGCGGCTCGGCGCGCCATCGTCGGTGCTCGCCGGCATCGTCGACGGGACCCGTCGGGTGACGATCGCACTCGATCCGTCGTTGCGTTCGATCGCCCGGGTGGGCCACCGCGGTATGGCGTGGGATGCACGCGGTGCCACGCACGCGCTGGCACTCGACGCCACGAGGTGCCTCTGTCTGGTCGAGATCGCCCCGCAGGTCGAGCGCAGCGCCGACATCACCCGAGTGCTGCGCGCCGTTGACGCCGGCGCCGCGTTCGAGGTCGTTTCGGAGCCGGCCGATGCCGATGCCGTAACCCGGTTCGAAGCGTTTGCGCTGGCGATGCTCGCGGCCGATCTCGTCGGTGTGATGCAATCTGCGGTTGATGCCGCCGTCGGCTACGTGAAGTCGCGCGAGCAGTTTGGTGTCGCAGTCGGCACCTTCCAAGCGGTGCAGCACCTCGCGGCCGACGCGAAGGTGCTCCTCGAAGGCGCTCGTTCGTCGATGTGGTTCGCGTCCTGGGCTTCGGACGAGCTCGATCCCGATGCGGCACTCCTCGCTGCTCGACAGGCCAAGGCGTACTGCTCGCGCGTCGCGCTCGAGGTCGTCGAGTTGCAGGTCCAGTTGTTCGGCGGCATCGCCATCACCTGGGAGGAGCGGGCGCACGTACGCGTTCGCCGCGTGCTCCTCGACGCGCTCACGCTCGGCGACGTCGCGTTCCACGAGGACGCGATCGCCGCCACCCGCCTCCGGATCGGTGACTGATGGACTACCGCGACACGACTGACGAAGCTGCGTTCCGTGGGCGTCTGCGCGCCTGGATCGCCGAGCATGCACCTGGTCACCTGCCTCGCGATCCCGACGCGCGGGTCGACGTACTCAACCAATGGCATCGAGCGATGTATCAGGCCGGTTGGGTCGGCCTCACGTTCCCGGTCGAGTACGGCGGTCATGGCATGTCGCCGGTGTACGAGGCGATACTCAACGACGAGCTCGGGGCGGCCGGTGCGCCGCCGCCGCCCGCGATCGGCCACATCACCAACGCGATCCGCCTGTTCGGCTCCGATGAGCACAAGCGGGCCCACCTCCCGGGATTGCTCTCGTCGACCGTGCGCTGGTGCCAAGGGTTCAGCGAACCGAACGCCGGGAGCGACCTGGCCGGCCTCCGCACGCGTGCCGTGCGCATTGAGGCCACTGATGGCTCGCCCGCGGTGTATCGCATCGACGGCCAGAAGATTTGGACGAGCGAAGCGGTGTGGTCGCAGTGGTGTCTGTTACTCGCGCGCACCGAAGCCGATCAACCCGCACATCGGGCGTTGTCGATGCTGCTGGTGCCCTTGTCGACCCCGGGGCTTGACTGCCGCGAGATCATCACGGCGTACGGCACACGCGAGTTCGCCGAAGTCTTCTTCGACGGAGCGGAGGTGCCGGTCGAGAACGTGCTCGGTCGGCCGGGCGACGGATGGACGATCGCGATGCAGCTCCTCGGTTACGAACGTGGCCCGGCCGATGTCGGTTGGGTCGCGCGACTAACGCGGATGCTCACCGTGCTCGAAGACGATGTCCGCTTGGGTCGTGTGCCGGCCGGCCCGACGGAGCGCCGGGCGATCGCGCACGCCTGGACCGAGCTCCGCGCGCTGCAACTCCACGTGCAACGGACGTTGTCATCGCGGCTCGACGGTTCGACGCCCGGGCCTGAAGGTTCCATCGACAAGTTGCTGGTGACGCGCGCCGAGCAACTGCTGAACCACGTCAACCTCGCCGTGCGGGGCGCCGCGGCGATCTTGGCTGATGGCGACGAGATCGAGGCCTACTTCTGGTCGCGAGCGCAGTCCATCTTCGGCGGCACGCAACAGATCCAACGCAACATCGTGGCCCAGCGCGTGCTCGGGCTCCCGCGGCGCTGACATCTCGGTTGGTGCGTTCAGATGGCAGTCGGCGGTGCCGATGGAGGGACCAGCAAGCCCATCGCGCGGTGTCGTGAAGGCCCACAGTGACGGGTCGATGAACGGCCCTTCACAGGATTTCTGAGGGCCGCCAAACAATTTTATGCGTAGCTAGCATGCGTCGATGAATGGACTGCGCGTGAGGAATCTTGGCGGTGTGAGGGCGGCTTCCATGACATTTGAGTGCGCGGAGACGGGGGCATCGGGTCCCCGGCCGTCGTCCGAGGCCGCTCGGGTCCCGCGCGAGGATGCACCGCACACAACACCATCGGTCGTGCAGGTCGACCGGGCACTTCACGCGCTTGCGATATCGGGCGTGCACGTAGCGTCTCGTGTCATATCCGACAGGTACATCCCCACGTTGCACGCCCTGGAGCGTGCGGCAGTCGCTCGTTCGGTGGTCACGCGCCAAGCAGAGTTCGCCACAGGACGAGCGCTGTTGCGTTCGTTGCTCGGCGAGGACGTGCCGATCCCCATTGCCCCAGATCGTGCGCCGGTTCTGCCCGTCGGCGTACACGCATCGCTGGCTCACGACCATCATCTTGCGGTCGCCGCGCTCAGCCGATCGGCCACCGTTCGCAGCATCGGGATCGATATCGAGCCCGTGACCGAGCTGCCCGCCGAGATGGCCGCCGTGATCGTGCGCACCGACGAAGGCCCGGTCGATGCGCATCTCGCCTTCACGCTCAAAGAAGCCGCGTACAAAGCCTGGAGTCGCCTCGGTGGCCGAATGCTTGACTTCCACGACGTGCGCCTCGAGGTCCGTGCCGACTCGTTCGTGGCCGAAGTGCTGCCGACCGGAATGCTTCTCCAGGGTCGTTACGTGAACATCGGCGATCGGTGGATCTCACTCGTCGTGGTCCAGCGAGGTTAGTGAAACCAACCGCACAAGAACGAGGTGGTTCCTCGCCCGGCCGGTGAGTCGCATCCCCGTGTGATCTATGAACGACCTCGTCGATGACGATGGCAAGCGACTGATCTCGGCCAAGGACGACGGAGATGACGGATTCCTGGGACCTATTGGCCATCCAGCGGTCCCGGCACATTTGCACCGCATGATGCAGGAGGATGGTGGTCATGCTCAATCGGATTGCCCGTGTTGTCGCCGCTATGTCGGCCGCGTTTGCGGTGCTGACCGTAGTGAGCGCGATGTTGGTCGTTGGATCCACGACGATGGCGTCGGCCCGGTCCTCAGCTGAGGCCATCACCGCGTACGACATCGATATCACGGTGAACCCCGACGGTTCGGCGCTCTTTCGCGAATCGATCAGCTATGACTTCGGGCCTAATGCGCTTCACGGCATCGAACGAATCCTCGCCACCACGATGCGTTACGACGAGGCGAACGACCGGAGCTATCCGCTCACCGTGGTGAAGGTGTCTGCGGTCGGTGCGTCCGCGCAGTACTCGATCACCGACATCGGCGGCGGCCGCGAGCGCATCCGCATCGGTGACCCCAATCGCACGATCACCGGCGCCCACGTGTACACCATCACCTATCGCCTCGAAGGCGTCGTCAACGCGCAACCGGGTGACGACGAGCTGTATTGGAACGTCATCGGTTCCGAGTGGCGTGTGCCGATCGAACGAGCGACGGTCGCGGTTCACCTGCCCGGCAACCCTACACGCGTCGCTTGTTTCGCGGGCCGCGCCGGTACCACCCCCTGCGACCTCGCCCGCATCGGCACGGTTCCCGCCGCCGGCGCGACCACGGCGGCCACGTTCGCTCAGCAGTCACTCGACCCCGGCGAGAACCTTACGGTCGTCGTGGCCATCCCCGATGTCGACGGCGGCGCCGTCGAACCACAGCCCATCCTTGTCGCCCAGAACCTCTCGGAGCCCCGCACCATCGGCGACATGTTCGCGCTCACACCACTGAGCCTCGGGCTCACCGGTGCACTGGCCGCGCTCGCGGCAGCGGTCGTGGCGCCCCTGCAGTTCCTGGTCGGCCGCGACCGTCGTGCGGGCGGCGACACGATCGATTCGGCCTTCAGCGATCAGACCGCGCACGGCGAACGCGTGCCGTTGCGCGCCGCTACTGCCATCCCGGTGGAGTTCGTGCCGCCCGACAACCTGCGTCCGGGTCAGCTCGGTGTTCTGCACGACGAGGTGGCCGACATGACCGACGTTTCGGCCACCCTGATCGATCTCGCGGTACGCGGCTTCTTGCGCATCGAGGAGATTACCGACGGCCGCAGGATCAAGGACTACACGTTCGTCCAGCTGCGCGGCCCCGCCGAGCAGGCGGAGCTGCTCGCGTACGAGCGCTACCTCCTCGAACAGCTCTTCGCGACGGGTTCCCCGGTGCAGCTCCTCGATTTGAAGAACAAGTTCGCGACCGCGACCTCGCGGACGAGGACGTTGCTGTACGAGAACGCTGCCGAGAATGGGTGGTTCGCCGCCCGGCCCGACCATGTGCGCACGATCTGGGCGCTCGGCGGCTTCGCGGTGCTCGCGGCCGGCGCGGTGGCCACGTTCTTCCTCGCCCGCGAATCTCGTTACGGCCTCGTCGGGTTGCCCTTAGGGGTCGCTGGCTTCGCGGTCATGATCGGCGCGCGGTGGATGCCGCGACGCACCCCGAAGGGCACCGGTCTCGAGCGCCGCACGCGCGGTTTCGTCGACTTCATCGAGAACTCCGAGAAGTACCGAGCGGCCTTCGCCGAGCGCAAGAACATCTTCACCGAGTACCTGCCGTACGCCGTAGCGTTCGGCGCGACGAAGAAGTGGGCCAACGCACTGTCGGTGCTCGGTCTCCCAGCTCCCGATACGTCGCTTTGGTATGTCGGCGTCGGTCCCTTGGTGTGGACGACCTTCGGTGATCGCATGGACACGTTCACTTCGACGGCCACAGCCACGCTCACCTCGACGCCGGGGGGCAGCGGCGCAAGCGGGTTCAGTGGCGGGGGCGTTGGGGGAGGTGGCGGCGGTGGCGGCGGCGGAAGTTGGTGAACCAATGCCGCCCGGGTGACTCAGTCAGCTGACCCGTTCGAGCCGACGGCGCCGCGAACCTCGGCCACACGCTGGGCGATCGTCGACGCGACGTGCTCGATCAAGATGACGGTGGCGTCGTCGAGCACGGTGGCGGTCGGCATCCGGACGAGCAGTACACCCCGCAGCGGGCCTTGCGCACCGACGGGCACGCACACCGCAGCGCAGGGTGGGCCGCCTGCGGCGCTCAGGTGCGGACATGAATCGAGCCCATCGGAGTTCTCGAAGCGCTGCGTGGCCCCGGTAAAGATTGCGGGGCACGAGTGACGCTCGACCACACCACAACCGGCGCCGTCTTCTGGGTCGCTGAGTGCCGGCGCGAGCCGGCCGCTCGACTGCTCGGCGAACCACATGCCGGAGCCACCCGGTGCGAGCCGATCGAACGCTCGCGCGGCGAGCGCGTGAAGTTGTAGTTCGTTCGAGGCGATCGACGCACCGCGCTGGAGACGTATCGCGAAGTCCTTGGCATCGATGCCTTCGGGAGCCTCCGCGGGCGGGGCCGCGCGACCCGACGGGTGAAGGGCCATCGCGTCCTGCACGTTGTTCGGTGGGAACGACGGAGGTGTCGTCGTTGATCGCACCTCGAGGTACGGCGTGATGTTCGTGTTCGTTGCGGCGGACACCTCCTCGGACTCGAGGCCGAGGCCGGCCAATGCGCCTACCCATGAGTGGCCCCGGTCCGGCGCGCCCGCGGCGTACGGCCACCCGGCTGCCTCGGCCGAGGTGATGTCATCGATCGTGATAGGGGTCGAGTCGGTCGGTCCCTCGGGGAAGCCCACACCTCTGCCGCTGTACGTGGCGCCGTCGACGGCCGGGACTTCCCAGTAGGTGGAAGCGTCATCGCTCGGCTGGTCGTGCGGCGCCCACGACGTCCAAGCCGCAGGTTGTGCGTCCAACTCGCCGGGCAAGAGGCCTGCGGCCAGGTCGGCCAAGGAAGGTTCGAGCGGGATGAGCAGTCGACGGTCGTGAACCGGTTCCGCAGTGGTGACCGGAATCGACCGGACCGCGCGCTCCGGGCCCAGTGGGGATTGCTTCCGCTTGCGCACCGGCGGTCCTCCCAGGAGTGAGTTGCCGGTTTGTCAATCGGCCGGATCGACAGCAGATTGAGCGAACCGTGACGCTACGTACCGGTAGGGTCGCCAGGGTGAGGATTGCGACCAATGCTGGCGGTACACGCGCTGCGCCTCCCGTCCGCCGGTCACCCACCCTGCGCATGGAACGCGCCTACTTCGCCGAGGGCCACGCGTGGGTCGCCGGTAGCGACGAGGTCGGCCGCGGCTCGCTCGGCGGGCCGGTCTCCGCGGGCATCGTCGTGGTCGACC
>WLNW01000049.1 GCA_009699605.1 Actinomycetota bacterium
CGACCCTCGATGAGCTTCACGACGAGGCACAGCGCTACCGCGATGCCGGCTTTCGATTCGTGAAGATGCGCACCGGCCTCGGCGTGGCCGACGACGTGCAGCGCTTCGAGGTGGTTGCTGAGCACTTCCCGGAGCCGCGCTCGATCGCCGTCGACGCGTTTCACAGCTGGAGTGCCGCAGATGCGCTGGCGTTCATCGAGGCGGTCGATGCCGATCTGCTCTGGGTCGAGGATGCCGCGCCCTACGACCAGATCGCCGCATTGCACCCGACCGGTGCACTCATCGCCTCGGCTGAATCGCTCGAGACCACCGCCGACGTGCTGTCGCTCGTGTCGAGTGCGCGGCTCGGCGCTGCGCTGCTCGATGTGCAGCGGCTCGGTGGGCCGCGCAACTGGCTCGAGTGCGCAGCCGCGGTGGCCGCGAACCACACAAGAGTCGGTGGCCACGTGTACACCCCATATTCGCTCCACCTCATGGCGTGCGTCGAGGACCCCTTGCCGGTCGAGGTCTTCGACTGGTCAGATTCCTTGCTCGTCGATGTGCCCGGTCCCGACCGTCACGGTCGGCTCGCCATCGCCGGCCCCGGGTTCGGCGTCGATCTGAACCTCGACACGCTGGCGCGCCATGGTCGGCGGCTCTGAACGACGGAGTAGCCCGCATGTGACGAGCGCCACTAGAGCGTCGGACGTGTCTACGATGTGCACCGGGCGTGCCCCGATCGGCGGGTCCCGAAGGGGCGACGCATGAGCCAGGTCACGGAGTCCGGACCAAGCCACGAGGTTGCGATCGACCCGCTCGATCTCGTGGCGCCCGATCGATATGGCCGCTCCGGTGCACCGCATGACGTGTGGACCACGTTGCGGGCCGAGTCACCCGTGCACTGGTGCGAGCCTGCGGGGTTTGAGACCTTCTGGGCGGTGACCAAGCACGCCGACATCATGGAGGTCGCCGGTCAGCCCGAGGTGTACTCGAACGCGCATGGCATCGTGGTGCTGAACGACGAGCAGGTCGCCGCGAACCTCGAGGGCGGGAACCCACTGCGCGACATGCGAACCATCATCGAGATGGATCCGCCGACGCATCGGCTGTATCGAAAGGTGGCCAGCGGGTTCTTCACCCCGAAGGGCATCGACCAGCTTGACGAGATTGTCGCGTCGAGCGCACGAGCGCTGGTCGACGCGCTTGGCGACGAGGGCGAGTGCGATTTCATCGAGCGCATCGCGCAACGTCATCCGCTCCGGGTGCTCGCCACCATCTTGGG
This sequence comes from Actinomycetota bacterium, assembly GCA_009699605.1. Lineage (GTDB taxonomy): Bacteria > Actinomycetota > Acidimicrobiia > Acidimicrobiales > WLNW01 > WLNW01. The sequence goes on from WLNW01000049.1 coordinate 1,262, forward strand.
CATCGACCGCGACGACGAAGAGCGCGTGCTCGAGCTCACGCAACAGCTGTTCGCAGGTGACGATCCCGACATCCAGCGTGAAAGTACTTCGCGAACCGAAGCGGCCAAGGAGCTCGGCACCGAGTTCTACATCCTGTTCGATCGCATCATCAATGACCGACGTGCTCATCCCCGCGACGATCTCGCGTCGCTCCTCGCGAACGCGATGCTCCCCGGGGGTGAGGCGCTCGGTCCGCTCGAGACCTTCGGCTACTACCTGATCGTGTTCAGTGCGGGACACGACACGACCCGCAACGCGCTTTCCGGGGCCTTGGCGGCGTTCGTCGATCATCCTGATCAGCTTGCCCTCGTCGGCGCGCACCCTGAGCTCGCTCGTTGCGCAGTCGAGGAGATCGTGCGGTGGACCACGCCCGTCAACTACATGAAGCGCACTGCGCTGCAAGACACCGAACTCCGTGGCCGACAGGTTCGCGAAGGCGAACGACTCACGCTCTTCTATGCATCGGCCAACCGCGACGAGGACGTGTTCGATGAGCCGTTCCGGTTCGACGTCACCAGGCAACCGAACCGTCATCTGGGCTTCGGCTGGGCCGAACACTTCTGTCTCGGCGCACACCTCGCCCGGGCGAGCATGCACGCGCTCGTGCAGGAGCTCGCCTCGCGCGTCGAGCTGTTGGAGTACGCCGGCGCGCCGACGCAGACCGCCTCGAGCTTCGTGGTCGGACTCAAGACTCTTCCCGTCCGCTACCGGATCCGACCAGCTCGCTGATGGCCACTAGCTCCGAGGAGCCGACTGGCTCAGTGGCCCAGATCGACCGTGCTGTCGACCGCCAACGGTCGAGCACGGAGCTTCTGGGTCGGCCGGCTCGTGGGTCGCTAGGTGTTATCCGCCGGTGGCTAAGAGGTCGGCGCCTTCGGGCGGTGTGGGGTCATCGACGAGCTCGAGCCAGTTGTCGGGCAGCGTGACGCGCTGCGGCCCATCGGTGCGGCCGCGGGGAAGTGCGTCCGCCCCCGCGAGTTGGTACATCGTCGGGTCAAGAGAGGTGAGGAGATGGTCGAGTTCGGCGCGCGACGCGAGGAGGCGCATGCGCTGGCGCACCTGGTCGCCCACGGGATAGCCCTGCAGGTACCAGCCGAGGTGGCGGCGAAGGGTGCGCATCGCGTTGGTCTCGCCGACCGTTTCGATGAGCAGATCGGCATGGCGGTGCGCCACGGACACCACGGCCGACAGCGGGCGCGGTGCGCCGACCGGGCGACCCGAGAACGCATCGACGAGGTCCGCGAACAGCCATGGGCGGCCGAGGCAACCGCGCCCTACCACGACGCCATCGCATCCGGTCGCTGCCACCATGCGGAGTGCGTCGGCGGCCCGCCAGATGTCGCCGTTGCCGAGCACCGGGATCGACGTGACAGCCGCCTTCAGCTCGCCGATAGCGTCCCAACGCGCCGCACCCGAATAGCGCTGCTCGGCAGTCCGCGCGTGCAGTGCCACGGCAGCGGCACCTTCGGCTTCGGCGATGCGCCCGGCTTCGAGGAAGGTGGTGAGGGTGTCATCGATCCCGATGCGGAACTTCACGGTGAGCGGCACGCCGTGCGAGTCAGCGGCGCGCACCGCGTTGGCCACGATGTCGGCGAACAGTCGCCGCCGCACGGGCACGGCGGATCCGCCACCCTTGCGGGTGACCTTCGGGACGGGGCACCCGAAGTTGAGGTCGATGTGCTGCACGCCGTGGGCATCGACGAGCCGCCGCACGGCTTCGAACATGGTACGCGGCGCCGCCCCGTAGAGCTGCACACTGCGGGGTGCCGGCTCGTCGGCGCGGGGCAACATGGTGATGGTCTTACGGTTGTCCTCGACGAGCGCGCGTGCGGTGATCATCTCGCTGACGTAAAGCAGCCCCGGGGCGAACGAACGACAGAGCGAGCGGAACGCGTGATCCGTGACGCCGGCCATCGGTGCGAGGACCACCGGCGCGACCAACTCGAGCGGGCCGATGCGTAGCGGCGCGGTGCGCACCGGCCCGCTCATTGCCAGAGATCCATGACACGAAGATCGAGCTCGGCGAGCAACACGCGCAAGAGCGGCAACGAGAGGCCGATCACGTTCCCGTGGTCGCCCTCGATGCGATCGATGAACGGTGCCGAGCGCCCGTCGAGTGTGAATGCTCCGGCAACGGCAAGCGGTTCACCAGTGGCCAGGTAGGCCTCGAGCTCGTCGTCGGTGAAGTGGGCGAAGTGCACGGTGGTCGACGCCACGCCGCGCGCACTTCGGGCCGACTCGGTATCGATGACGCAGTGCCCCGTGCGAAGGATCGCGGAGCGGCCGCGAAGGCCGCGCAGGCGGGTGCGAGCATCGTCGATCGAGCTCGGCTTGCCATGGGCGGTTCCATCCACGTCGAGGAGCGAGTCACAGCCGACGATCACCGCTCCGGACATCCCCGAACGCGACGCCACCATTGTCGCCTTTGCGTCGGCGAGCGCGCCGACCAGATCGGTCAACGAACCGGCGTGGATGGACGACTCGTCGAACCCGGACACGACGACCTCGGGCGCGAACCCGGCGGTGCGCAACAAACCGAGGCGGGCCGGCGACGCAGACGCGAGAACGAGGCGGCGGGTCGCGCTCATCGTGTGGTCGCGGTGGCCTCGAACACCAGGCCTCCGTTCTGGTTGTAGGTCGTCACCGTGAACGCAGAGCCGGCGGCATCGGGCCGATCGGTGGCGCCGTGCTCGGTGACGATCGCGTGGAGCGTGTCACCGGGCCAGACCTGCGATCGGAACCGACCGCCGAAGGAGCGCAGGCGCTCGTGGCCGACGAGATCGGTCAGCGCACGCGCCGTGAGCGCCATGGTGAGCATGCCGGGCGCGAACACCGAGGGGTACCCGTGCCGACGCGCGAGGTCTTCGTCGTGGTGCAGCGGGTGGAAGTCGCCCGAGGCGCCGGCGTACATCACGAACTGTGTGCGTGACAGCTGCTCGGCCACGACGACCGCGCCAGGCGGAAGCGCGACGCTTACTCGATCGAGCTGCGCCTTCGTGAGATCGGCATGCGAGCGCTCGGCGTGCACGTCGACCCAACGCATGACCACCACGGCGTCGCCGTCGCTATCGCGCAGCTCGGTGCGTTCCTCGACGAACTGCAACACGCCGGATCGACCGGTCTTCGACCACCGCCGGCCCGGTCCTTTTCGTGCGGTCAGCATCTCGCCGACCTGTACCGGTCGCGTGTAGTCGAAGTGTTGCTCGACGTGGAGGTTGCTCTCGGGGAGACCATTGCCCCACCCGCTCCCGCGCGGCGGCCGACGGAGATAGTGAGGATCGAAGTGATCAGTGGCGGCGGCGAAGGTGGGCGGCGCGACCGTCTGCGGGTCGTTCTCGCCGATCGCTCGCAGGAACGCGAGCACATGCCCGGCCTCGACCGGGAACGAGAAGTCGTGGGTTGGGCCCGACCAAAGGTCGTCGTTCGGTTGGACGGCGTTCACTACCATGACCGTACCTATGAGTTCACCGCCTCCCACGCCCGACGTGGCCTCGCTTCTTGATCGGGCTACCGAGGCACTGCGCGCGCAGGCCGATGTCACGGTGCACCTTGTGCGCTGGATCGTGCTCGGTGCTATCTCCGGCGCGCTGGCGGGACTGTCGTCCTACGTGTTCCTCGAAGGGCTCGACGAGGTCACCGAGTTCCGACTCAGTCACGACTGGCTCGTGTGGCTGCTCCCGGCAGCGGGGCTTGTGGTCGGGCTCGTGTACCGCTACCTCGGTGGGCGCGCTGTGCATGGCAACGAGCTGCTCCTCGACGAGATCCACGAACCCACCACTTGGGTGCCTCGACGCATGGCACCTCTCGTGCTCGGGGGCACGTGGCTCACGCATCTGGTCGGCGGCTCCGCTGGCCGCGAGGGCACGGCGCTGCAGATGTCGGGCAGCCTCACCGACCTGTTCTCGCGCGTCGTGCGGTTGCGCCCCGACGACCGACGCCTCTTGCTCATTTCATCGCTCGGGGGCGCGTTCGGCGCGGTCTTTGGTGTGCCGCTCGCCGGGGCGGTGTTCGCGCTCGAGGTGCAGACGATCGGCCGGATCCGCTACGAGGCGCTCGTGCCGGCGCTCACCGCTTCGTTAGTAGGTGATCTGGTCGTGCAGGGTCTTGGCTACGACCACGAGGTACGCCGGCAGTTCGACATCCCGCTCGATGGCGTGCTGCTCGCGAAGGTTGCGATTGCCGGCGTCGCGTTCGGGCTCACGGCGGCGGCGTTCTCCGCCCTGGCACATGCCATCAAGGGGCTGTTGGCTCGCGTGCTGCCGTGGTCGCCGTTGAGGCCGTTCGTCGGCGGGGTCGCGCTGCTCGCGCTCGTCCTGCTGTGCGGCCACGACTACTCCGGCCTGTCGTTGCCGCTGGTCGATCGCAGCCTGGCCGGCGAGCATCTGTCGTTCGTGGTCTTCGCGTTGAAGCTGCTGTTCACCGCGATCACGCTCGGCAGTGGGTTCCCCGGCGGTGAGGTGACCCCGCTCTTCGTGATCGGCGGAACGCTCGGCGCGGCGCTCGGCACGCCGCTGCACGTCGACGTGGCGTTGCTCGCGGCAGTCGGGTTCGTCGCGGTGTTCGCTGGTGCGGCAAACACACCGTTGGCGTGCGCGATCATGGGCGTCGAGCTGTTCGGGGCGGGCGCCACGCTGCCGTTCGCGGTGGGGTGCGTGGTGGCCTACATCTTCTCGAGCCATCGAGGGATCTACCGTACGCAGCGCATCGATATGGCCAAAGGGTCCTGGCGCATCGAGGAGCGGGGTTCACGCGTCAATAAGCAGCGCGGTCAGGTCGTTGCGAGGCCGTCGAGAGCGGTGAAGCTCCGCGAGCACCTCAGCCGATTTTCGCCACGCTAGTAAACGCCGACGGGCTCGAGTTCGCTCGGCTCCGCGACCCGTGCAGCAAGGCGGTACTCGGGCTCGGGAATGCCTTCGCCGCCCTCGACGTCGAGGTGGGGGAGCAGGCGATCGAGCCAACCGGGCAACCACCAGTTGCGGTCGCCCAACAGGCGCATCGTTGCCGGCACGAGCACCATGCGCACGAGCGTGGCATCCACGAACACCGCGACCGACAGGCCGAGTCCGAACATCTTGATGGTCGGGTCGTCGCCGAGGATGAACGCCGCGAACACGCTGATCATGATGAGCGCCGCGGACGTGATGACGCGAGCCGTCGAGGCGATTCCTTCGATTACTGCGGTGGTGTTGTCATGACCACGGAGGTACTCCTCGCGCACTCGGCTGAGGAGGAATACCTCGTAGTCCATCGACAGTCCGAAGAGGATCGCGAACATCATCATGGGCAGGAACGAGATGATCGGTACGACCTCGTCGACACCGAAGAGCTGAAGCATCCAGCCCCATTGGAATACGGCGACGATGACGCCGTACGCCGCCCCGATCGACAGCAGGTTCATAGCGGCGGCCTTCAACGGCACGGCGATCGAGCGGAACACCATCATCAGAAGCAGAACCGACAGCAACAGCACGGCCCCGATGAACCACAGGATACGGCTGGTGATCTTGTCGGACAGGTCGACGAACAACGCCGTGCGACCACCGACGAAGACGTGCACGTCAGGTTCGGCCGCCGTGGCCCCGGGGATGACGTCGTCGCGAAGGCGATGCACGAGCTCGCTGGTGCCACGGTCCTGTGGTGAGGTGGTGGGGATCACCTGAAGCACGGCCGCAGTGCCGTCGGGGCTGGGCTGGGGCGGAGCGACCGATTGCACGCCGGGGTCGGCGGCGATGGCGGCGGCAAGCGCCGCGAGCGAGTCGGTGGTCGCGCCGTTGTCGAGCTCGATGCCCAGCACGAGCGGGCCGTTGAAGCCGGGGCCGAAACCCTCGGCCAGCAGGTCGTAGGCGCGTCGTGTGGTGAGCGACTCCGAGGCGTTGCCATTGTCGGCCATGCCGAGCTGGAGCGAGAAGATCGGGAGGGCCAAGGTGACGAGGGTTGCGACACCGGCGATGAGGTAGCGCCACGGGCGGAGCGAGACGTGGCGGGCGAAGCGGTGCCACACTGTCTCCTTCGGCACGAGCGAGCCGCTTGCTTTGCGGCGGCGAGGCAAACGGATCGCATCGATCTTGAGGCCGGCGAAGCCGAGGAGCGCCGGGAGCAAGGTGAGCGACACGGCAACCATCACGGTGACGGTGAGCGCCGACATCAGCCCCATGAACGTGACCATGGGAATGCCCGCTATTGCCAGGCCGCAGATCGCGATGACCACCGTCATGCCGGCGAACAACACCGCGGAGCCTGATGTCGCAACGGCTCGGCCTGCGGCATCTTCGACGGTCATGCCTTGCGCCAGGTGTTCGCGATGGCGGGTCACGATGAAGAGCGCGTAGTCGATGCCGACGCCGAGGCCGATCATCGCCGACAGGATCGGCGCGGCCGAGTTGATCTCGACGACCGACGCGAGCGTGGTGATCAGCCCGAGGCTTGTCGCGAGGCCGATGAGCGCGATGCCAATCGGCAGGCCCATGGCGATGACCGAGCCAAATGCGACGAGCAAGACGATCACCGCAGCGATGAGCCCGAACAGCTCCTGGCTGCTCGGCGGGACGTCGGTACCTTCGGTCGGCAGTTCGCCGCCGAGTTCGGTGCGGACACCGGCGGCGGTTGCGGTGGCCGCGGTTGCCTCGAGGCGACCGAACGCCGCGTCCTTGATGTCGCCGGACGGTAGGTCGTACTGCACTTCGACGTAGCCGATGGCGCCGTTGGGTGACGACCACAACGCGCTGACCCGGCTGACGTTCGGCTGCCCGATGAGCTCGGCCACCGTCGCGGCGATGACCGGCGCGTTCGCGGGCGAATCGAGCGTGCCGGCAGAAACTTTGAACACGACCTGGGCCGAGGTGCCCGACGCTGCGGGGAACCGCTCGGTGAGCACATCGACCGCGCGCTGGCTCTCGACGCCGGGAATCTCGAAGACGTCCTGGGTCTTGCCGCCGCTGAGCCGGCCTACCAGAGAGGCCCCTACGGCGGCGAGCAGCCAGACGGCCAGGACGAGCCGGCGGCGGGTGACACACGTCCGGCCGAGACGATAGAGAAAGCGACTCATGGGTCAATTATGGCATTCGATGACAGTTGGCAGTCAATGACGTGTTGGTCACAGGGCTGGCTCGACGTGTGCCGTATAGTCGAAGAATGGTCAGCTGCGGGCTGCGCGAGCGCAAGAAAGAGGCCACGCACGCGGCCATCCAGCGCGCGGCGCTTGAGCTGTTCGAGAAGCAGGGCTACGACGCCACCACCGTCGAGGAGATCGCCGGGGCGGCCGACGTGTCCGCCCGGACCTTCTTCCGCTATTTCGAGTCGAAGATCGATCTGGTCATCGAGCGCAAGGAGAGCGCACCAGGGCAGACCCGGGGTCCGCTCGCCGAGCTCCTGGCCGCCCGGCCGACCGAGGAAGCACCGCTGGCCGCGATGCAGAACATGGCCCAGGACGCGCTCACCGCCAGCCTCGCCGAGGGTGGCGACATCCTGATGCGCCAGCTACGGGTGGTGCTCGACACGCCGGCGCTGCGAGCGCTGGCGCTCGATCACTTCAACGACCACCGCACCGAGCTCACCGAGGGCTTCGCGACGCGTCTGGGGGTGCCCGTAGATGACCTCGCCCCGCGAGTGCTCGCTGCGGTGTTCTCCGAGACGTTGTGGGTGGTGGTCGAGGAATGGGTCACCCGAGGTGCCCACCCCGATCTCCTGGGACCGCTGCTCGACGACGCGTTCGCCGCGCTACGGGACCCGGTACGCCTAGGCGATCGGGTCCCGCTTGGCTAGGAGCGCGTCGGCTCGTTCAGCGGGCCACCAGCTGTGCCTGCGAACGCAACAGCGCCTGGTTTGGTTCCGCCGGTAGCTCGACGAGCGGCTGGGACAGCTCGGCCACCGTGGGACCGTATTGGTCGGCGAGCGGCCGGAGCTTGTCGAGATCGAACCCGTACAGCTCGGCTGCGGTGCCGGCGAGCATGCGCTGCGTGGTGCGAGGATCAAGCCCCGACATGGTCTGGCGCAGTGTTTCCTTGGTGAACGGGTGCGTCCCTTCTTCGTGGGGGTAGTCGCTGCCCCACATGAAGCGGTCGACGCCGACCACGTCGAGCGCGGCACTGATATCGGCTGGTGTCGGCTGGCTCGCGCCTACGTAGCAGTTCTGGTGGAAGTACTCGGTGGCCGAGCGCGGCGGCACGGTCTCGCCGTCGAATCGCATCTCGCCGACCTTGTTCGAGCGCATGTTGTGCATGAACTGGTCGAGGTGGGTGAGCGTGGGCGGGATCCACGCGCAGCCCATCTCGGTCATGACGAACTTCAACTTCGGGAAGCGCTCGAACACGCCACCGAGGGTGAGGTAGACGAACGGGCGCTGCGAATAAAACGAGACCTCGATGAAGTGCACGAGCGGCATAGCCGGTGCTTGCTGGTAGCGCGGGCCACCCGTGCCGCTGTGCGCGTTGACGGGCACGCCGAGGTCTTGGCACACGGCCCAGAGCGGGTCGTAGTCGGGGTGATACAGCGGCTTGATCCAGTCGCAGGTGGGCGGCACGGAGCTGACGAGCACGCCGCCGCGCAGGCCGTGCTCGTGGCACCACTTGACGTCGGCGATCGCGTCGTCGACGTCGTTCAGGAAGATCTGGCCGATGCCCGCGCGCTGGTGCGGTTGCTCGGCCACGAAATCGACCATCCACCGGTTATGGGCCCGGACACCTGCGTGGCGCAGCTCGTACTCCTCCGGGGTGGGAGGCTGCGCGAACAGGACGAAGCTCGGGAAGAAGGGCGGCACGGTGTTCGGGAAGATCACCTCGGCGACCACGCCGTCAGCCTGCATGTCGGCGTTGCGGCGCTCGGTGTCCCAGTTGCGGATGCGGAGATCGGTGTCCTTCAGATCCTTGAAAGGGTTCTTGTACTTGTTCCGCCACGCGTCGAACTCGGGGACGTACTGGGCATCGAGGTACTCCCGGTACTGCGCATGGCTGCCACCGGCGTGGGTGTCGGCGGAGATGACGATGTAGCGATCATCGGATGACATGAGGCGGGCTCCTCGTGGTGTAAGCAGTGGTTTCTACCGTACCCGGTAGGCCTGTTGGGGTCGTGTTCGGCTGCTCACCCGAGCCTCAGTCCTTGCCCAGTCGGGGCGCGCTCGGCGTCACCTGCGACACTCGGTGGTCTGCAGCGGGGAGACGTCGTGCGCGGAGCGCCAGGGGATCGGGTCTTGCGTCAGGAGGACGCGCCGCTGTTGCGAGGCGTCGCGCTCTATGTGGGAGACCGCGGCGTCGCGTCGTCGACCGACGAGCGCGGTGCAGGGGCTGCCGCGCTCCACGCCGTGTTCGTGCGGTCCACCCAGGCGAGCGGCACCATCCTCGCGATCGACGTCGCCGCAGCGCGTGCTATGCCCGGTGTGATCGCGGTAGGGCTCGCGGGCGAGCTCGGCATGCCGTTGCTCGGTCCCCTGCCGGGCATGGTCGCCGGGGTGCAACGTCCGTTGTTCGCGTACGAGACCATCCGCCACGTCGGCGAAATCGTCGCGGTAGTGGTGGCCGAGACGGTCGCCGCCGCGGTTGACGCGGCGGAGCAGGTGGTGGTCGATGTGGGCGTGCGTCCAGTCGTGGTGACGCCCTACGACGCGCTGCGCCCCGACGCGCATCGCGTGCACTCGGCCATGCCTTCGAATGCGTACCTCACCGGTCGCTTTCCCGCGGCCGACGTTGCGGCTCCGGGGGATGTGCTCGCCGGTGCCGACGTGGTGGTGCGCGGCGAGTTCGTCACGCAGCGCGTCGCTGCTGCGCCGATGGAGCCGAACGGTGTGCTTGCGATTCCCGGGCTACCCCGCGGTGGTGTCACGTTGTGGGCATCGACGCAGTTCGTGCACGGCCTACGACGCGAGGTCGCCGCGCTGTTGAACCTCGCGACCGAACAGGTGCGCGTGGTCATCGCACAGGTCGGCGGCGGGTTCGGCGCGAAGTTCGAGACCGCGCCCGAGTATGTGGCCGTTGCCGCGCTGGCCCGACACCTCGGGCGGCCGGTGCGTTGGCAGGAAACGCGAAGCGAATGCCTCGTCACCATGCCGCACGGTCGCGGTCATCATCAGCGCGCGTCGCTCGGCCTGCGACGCGACGGCACGTTCACGGGATTGCACGTACGCGTCGCCGCCGACGCTGGTGCGTATCCCATCGCCGGTGCGGGTTCGCCGGTGGGCACCGGCGTATTGATGGTTCCCGGCCCATACCTCCTGACTGCGCTCGACATCGAGGTCTCGACGGTGGCCACGAACACACCGCCGGTTGGCGTGTATCGCGGGCCGGGTCGCGCCGAGCCCAACTATCTGCGCGAGCGGCTCATCGACATGGCCGCCGCTGAGCTCGGTCTCGATCCGGTCGAGATCCGCCGCCGCAATCTCGTTCCCGTATCGCAGATGCCGTACCGGTCACCGACGGGCTTCCTCTACGACACGGGTGACTACGTCGCCACGCTCGACGAGGCACTACGCGTGGTCGACTACGCGGTCCTGCGGGCTGCTCAGGCGACCCGCCGCAGCGAGGGCACCGGACACGATCCGGCGCCGCGCGCGATGGGCATCGGGGTGTCCTGTTGGCTCGACGTGACGCCGCGCAATCGGCTCGGCGAGTACGCGTCGTTGTCGATCGTGCCCACCATCGATGGCGAGGTGCGGGTCGACGTGCTCGCTGGAACGTGCGATCACGGCCAAGGTCACGGGACCTCGTGGAGCCTCGTGCTGTCGGGCATTCTCGGCGTGCCGCTCGAGGCGGTGCACCTCATCCCGGCCGACACCGAGGTCGTGCCACGCGGCGACGGGACCGGATCGGCACGTTCGCTGCAACTGGTGGCGAGCTCGCTCACCGTGGCCGGTCGGGTGGTGCTCGATCAGGCCAAGGCGGTGGCCGCGCACCTGCTCGAAGCCGACCCGCGCGACGTGGTGCTCGACGACGATCGGCTCGTGGTCGCCGGCTCGCCGACTCGCGGTGTGAGCTGGTTCGAGATCGCGACCGCTGCACAGGCTCCGCATTCGCTGCCACTCGAGGTGGCCGCGCTCTTGCCCGACGGACACTTGGGTGCCGCGGCCGACATCGACCAGGAGGGTCCGACGTTCCCCTTCGGTGTGCACATCGCCGTGGTCGAGGTCGACACCGAGACCGGCGAGATCGAGATCGTGCGGTTCGTCGCGGTTGACGACTGCGGGCTGGTGGTCAACCCCGTCGTGGTCGAGGGGCAACAACATGGCGGGATCGCGCAGGGCATTGGGCAGGCCTTGTTCGAGTACGCACAGTTCGACATCGACGGCACGCCCCTCGCGTCGAGCTTCCTCACGTATTTGATCCCCTCTGCTGCAGACCTGCCACCTCTCGACGTGCGCACAATCGGCGAGCCCACACCTCGCAACATCATCGGCGCGAAGGGCATCGGCCAGGGTGGCGCGATCGGTGCGCCGGCCGCCGTGGTGAACGCGGTTGTCGATGCCTTGTCGCCCTACGGCGTGCGCCACATCGAGATGCCACTGTCGCCCGAGCGCGTCCGTCGTGCGATCGGGCCGCTCTAGAAGCCGTCTTCACCCGGCGAGCGATTGCGCATTCCCACGAACGGGGCGAGTGCCGCGGTTGCAAGTCCGCACACCGTGCTCAGGATGAACAGCCGCCTGAAGTTCCCGATGCCGATGGCGCCACGGGTGGTGCCGAGAAGCGTGACGGCCAGGGCAACCCCGAGTGCGGTCGACGTGCGCTGAATAGTCTGGTTGATCCCGGTCGCGACCGCGTAGCGCTCCCGAGGGATGTCGATCACCAGGCCGGCGAACAGGCAGGGCCACACGAGGCCCGCACCCGAACCGACGAGCACGAGCGCGGGGAGCCACACCCCGCCCACGTCAGGCGTCGAGTCGGCCCCGACGATCAGCCAGAGACCACCCGCCGCGACGAGCAGACCACCGGGGAAGAGCAGCAGACCGGGGCCGTGGCTTCGTACCACCCGGCCCGAGATGGGGGCGAGCACCGCGCCACAGATGGCGAGTGGGGTCATCAGGAAGCCGGCCGAGCGTGTGCTGTAGTGCCAGATGTCAGTGAGGAAGAGGACGTAGCCGAAGAACACCGCGAAGAAGCCGATGCCGAAGATGAACGTGCCCACGTTCGCCAACGCGAAACTTCGGTGGGCAAACAGTTCGGTATCGAGGATGGGAGACGTGTGGCGCATCGAGCGGATGACCAACGCGACCGCCAACGAGATACCGATCGTGATGGACAACGGCACGCGTGTGTCGTTCCAGCCCCAGTTGCGGCTCTGCACGAGTCCCCCGACGACGAGCGACACCGACAGCACGATCAGCAGGGCACCGAGCAGGTCGGGCAGGGGACGCGGTTCGGGATCCTTCGACTCGCGCACGAAGATCGCGGCGAGGATGAGGCCGAGGATCCCGCCGGGAAGGTTGATGAGGAAGGCCCACCGCCAGCCCCCCCAATCGACGAGCACGCCGCCGACGGTTGGCCCGATCGATGCCGCCACCGATCCGATGGCCGCCCATGACGCGACTGCGGTCGGACGGTGCGAATCCGGGAACTCGCGCACGATCAAGGCCACCGACGCCGGCGTGACGAGCGCCGACGATGTCGCCTGCACGATCCGGCCGACGAGCAGCACGCTCACGTTGGGTGCCGCCGCACAGAGCACCGACGCGAGCGCGAAACCCGCGGTGCCAGCGAGGAGCATGCGCTTGCGGCCCAAACGCTCGACGAGCACACCCGAAATGATGAGTGTCGCTGCGGCCACGATCGTGTAGAGGTTCAGCACCCACGAGAGCGTCGACTGGCTGATGGCCGGGAAGTCGTTGCGCAGGCTCGGGAACGCGACGTTGGTTATCGACAGACTGAGGCTGTTCTGGAACGAGCACGCAGCCACCGCGATGAACACGATCCAGGCTCGCCGCGGTACCACTCGGTCGACTCGCGTCGGCTCGGACGTGAGGGGCGGAGGGGTCATCGGCCGACACTGTAGGCAGTATCTGTGAACCCTCGCCCGGTGGGTTCGTGAACGTGTTGCTCGGGGTCAGGGCCCACGCTCGTTGGGTACGGACAGCGACGCCAGTGCTCGTCCGCCCGGGTATTGCACCGCGGGCGATGTCTGTACGTAGAAGATCAGCCGTCGAAGCGACCGATCACGTCGACGAGCACGTGCGTGGCCCCGGCGGAGTTGAAGATCTTGATCGAACCGTCGGCGGCCGAGTGCACCACCACGAGGTTCGGAGCGTTGCGCCCAGCGTAGAAGTTGACGTTCGACGCGTCGGGCTGGGAGCGGTCGGCCGGGAAGACGGTGAGGTATCCGGTGGCGGTGGGATCCACAGCGGTGACGTTGATGATGACGGCCGTTGCGCCTGAGAGACCCGTGCCGATCGTGCGCGTCTCGCCCGCGCCGAGCGACGAGCCCGACACCCGCGTGTCGAGTTGGCGGTGCGGGGTCTCGGCCGTCACCGACCCGGCCGCTGCCGCGTTCGTGTAGTAGCCGAGCACGTCGACGAGGATTTGCGTGCTGCCCGCCGCGTTGTAGAGGTTGATCCGGCCGACGACGTCGGTTCCACCTGACGTGGGAAGCCGCACGACCACGAGGTTCGCCACGGTGGTTCCCGCGACCGTGTTGATGTTCGACCCCGTCGGCTGGGCCTGGCCGGCCGGCCACACCGTGAGATAGGCCGTGGCCGTGGGGTCGACGGCGGTGACGTTGAGGATCACGCCGGTCGCGCCGTTCGGCACGGCGCCGGTTCCCGCGACCTGCAGCGTCTGCGTCTCGTTCGTGCTCGCCTGGCCGGATCCACCGAGGTTGCTGCGTGTGTCCTTGATGCGCGTGGGACCCACGTTCACCAGTCGGGAGCCGTTCGACGCGACGTACCCGACAACGTCGATCAGCACGTGCGTCGAACCCGGGGAGTTATATATCGAGATCCGCGCGTTGGCGCCGAGCTTCACGAACGCCGCGTTCGCGACGGTGGTGCCGGCGACGAAGTTGACGTTGCTCACCTCGGGTAGCGCGCTGTCGGCCGGCCACACGGTGAGAAAGCCACTGCCGGTGGGGTCGACCGCGGTCACGTTCACCGCGACCATGGTTGCATTGACGGGCACGCCCGCACCGGTGAGTGAAAGCTCGCGGGTGACCTGACCACCGAGCGGCCCGGTCGAACGGGTGTCGAGTGCCCGCACCGGGTTCGTCAAGGACACGTAACCGGAGGTGATGCCGTCCTGTTGCATCTTCTCCGCGGCGATCCATGCGAACGCGTTTCGGGCGAGCACGCCGTTGCCGGTCCCGTTCAGGGTGTTCGTGTCATCGCCCGGATGGAACGCCGCCGCCGAGACCGTGTAGGCGTTGGAGAACGTGTCGATGTCGGAGGTGGCGACGATGGGGCCCGACGATGCGCCGAGCGCACCCGCCGGGATCGCCGCGAGCGTCACGGGGTTCGTGACCGAGCCCGGAAAGGTGAGCGGCGATCTTGCAAGTCCTACGGCGGTGGCGGGCAGTGACGTGAAGCCGGCGACGCTGTGCCAGTTGTCGAAGGTCGTGACGGAACCGAAGGGGCCGTTCATGATCGGGTGGTTGACCTGCGCGGCCACCACGGCGGAGGGCGAGGGCGCTCGGTGGGTGGTATCGACCATGTTGTCGCCGTAGACGTTGCGGTCCGAGAGCCCGAAGCCGAGCCAGGTGGTGGTGTCGAAGAAACTGGGCCCGTTCGAGCTCGTGATGACCGCGCCACCGTTTGCGACGAACGTGTTGAGCACGGCCTGCTCGCCGCTCTGGAGGTCGCGCCCCGAGAGGAAGTACACATCGATGCCGTTGAGCGAGTTCGCGTTGAGCGGGACCGTGCGGGCGTTGGCGATGGTGAAGGTGGCACGCACCGTGCCGGTGGGTCCAAAGTTGGTCGTGTTCGTGATGATCGAACGAAGGTCTCTGAAGTAACTCTCGTGGAGGCCCCAGAACTCTCCGGTCTGGTTCGGGTCGTCGCCGGCGACGACGTAGGTCGGGGGCGCGGCGCTCGCTGGAGACGCGGCGACCGCCGTGGCGAATAGCGACGCGCACAGCGCGACGACGACCGTGAGCGCGCTGCGGCGGAGGCGAGGTGTGTGGGGCACTGTCTTCAAGTCAAGTGGATCAGGGCCGGGAGGGAAAGGGTCGAAAGAATCACCAGAGCTCGTCGTACGGCGTCAGGGTGGCCACGGGCCGCTACGGTGCGACGATGTCCTCGGCCGGCGATGCGATCACCTCGCTGTACTCGGCCCGGGCCGCCCACGCACCACCCCCGCCGAACCAGCCGCCCGACTTCCCGGTTCGGGTGAACTTCGATCAGGGCCTGCCGGACCCGCGCTACTTCCCGGTGGAGCGGCTGAAGCGTCATCTGGTGGCCACGCTCGACGAACACGGACGCGACGCGCTGCGCTACTTCAGCACCGGCGGGGCGTCCGAAATGCAGTACGGCTATCTGGGGTTGCGCGACGAGCTGGCTCGTTGGATGGCACGGCGCGACGGACGAGAACTCGATCCCGAAGGCATCGCGCTCGTCAACGGATCCACGGACGGCCTGGCGCTCGCGGTGAACGCGTTCCTCGGACCGGGCGACGGCGCTGTGGTCGAGTCCGCCACCTACCCGCACACGAAGCGCTACATGGCGATGACGGGTGCCGTGGTGCGCTCTGCGGCGCTCGACGACGACGGTCTCGACATCGGCAGCGTTGAAGAACAGCTCGTGCGTCTCCGTGCCGATGGATTGCGGCCGAAGCTCATCTACACGATCCCCACTTTCCACGCGCCGACGGGCACGGTGATGCCACTCGAGCGACGCCGCGCGTTGATCGCGCTTGCGGCGAAGTGGCAGGTGATGGTGCTCGAGGACAACTGCTACTACGAGTTCGCCTACGGCACGCCGCCCCCGCCGACGCTGCTGGCGCTCGACGAGTCGGGGTTCGTGCTGCAGTCCGACAGCTTCAGCAAGTACGTGGCACCCGGGCTACGCATGGCGTGGCTGGCCGGACATCCGGCAGCCATCAAGGCCATCGTGCGGGTTCGACAGGACTTTGCCGTGAGCCAGCTGTTGGCCCGCGCTCTCGAGCGGTATCTGGCGGCAGGCGACTTCGACGCGCACCTCGTTGCGCTGCGTGGGCACTACCGCGAGAAGCGCGATGCCACACGCGACGCGTTGTGGAAGTACGCCCGGCCATGGGTTCGCTTCCGGGAGCCGGCGGGCGGCTTCTACTTCTGGTTGGAGTTGGACGAGCGTGTCGACTGGGACCGGGCACGCGCCGCACTCGCCGATCAAGGCATCGCGTTCCGACCGGCCGACCGCTTCGCCGATGACGATCACGGCCACGGCAAGGCCGACGAGCGTCGGTTCGTCCGGATCTCTCCGATCCAGGTCCCGCTCGAGGACATCGAGCCGGGCATAGCGGCACTGGGTGCGGCGTTGGCTGCGGCCGTAGCCTCCCCGGATGGGCAACGCCGTGAACGCTGATCCGCTCGCTGTCGTGCAGGCCTTCGCGAAAGCGTGGGACGAACACGATCTCGATGCAGTGTTGGCGCTCGTGACCGAAGACGCGGCCTTCGAGTCGGCGCGCCCCGGCTTGAACGGTTCGCGCGTGGTGGGCATCGACGCGCTGCGCGCCGCCTGGTCACCGAGCTTCGCCGCGGCATCAGGCACCTTCGAGATCGAGGACACGTTCGTCGCTGGCGATCGTGTGGTGCAGATGTGGCGTTACCTCGGCGGCGCGAACGTCGTGCGCGGGCTCGATGTGCTGCGAGTGCGCGACGGTCGCGTCGCCGAGAAGTTTGGCTACGTCAAGACCTGAGTGGTCACAGCGTCTTCGGGCGATTCACGAAGCGCCGCGCGGTAGGCGAGTAGAACCAGCCTCCTCCGGCCTTCGAGCCGCCATCGACGGGGATGTTGTGGCCCGTGACGTACGACGACAAGTCGGACGCGAGGAATAGTGCGACTCGCGCCTGGTCCTCGGGCCAACCGAGGCGACCAACCGGTGCCCACGACGGCCACAGATGTTCGGCGTCCTCGTAGCCCGTCATGTAGTCGACCTGTGGCGTCTGCGTGAGGTCGGGTCCG